>JASHYQ010000147.1 GCA_030042955.1 Thermoplasmata archaeon | reverse complement strand
GGCGCCGGCCGTCTCCGTGCGGCGCTCCGCTTCGAGGAGGGCCGTCCGAGCCTCCGTCTCGTGGGGAGCGAATTCGGCGGGGTCTACCGTCTGGTGGCATCGAGGGCAGACGCCGCCGGCGATCAGCCCCTGGAGTTCGGCGAGCCCCCGGTGCGCGAGGGCGACCTCTTCGCGAGCCGCCTGCTCCGCCGCTCGGGCTACCGCAAGCTGAGAGTCCACCTCCGGGAGCGGGGAGTCGGTGGGCGGCAAGGGCGGCTCGGCGGTCCCCTCCGCCTCGACCTCGGACAGGACTTGGGTCGTGTGGGCGATCTCGGCTCGGAGGCGCTCCCCGTCGTGTTGACACTGCACGCGTTCTTGGGAGCGGGTCTCTCGCAGCTTCTGGGCATGAGCCCAGCTGGCCTGCGCAAGCTGACGTTGCTCGGCCTCGGTTCGCCGGGCGGCGAGCTCCTGCTCGGCCGCCTCCAGACCCTTGCGTCGCTCGGACTCCTGGCCGACCAGCGTAGCCAGTTCCTGGATCTCGGCGCTAGCTCGGGTCACCTCCTGATGCCGCTCCTGCCCTCGCTGTTGGCTGGCCTCGAACCGGAGACGTTCCTCGGAAGCGTCCCGGGCTAGGTCGGCGACGCGGGTCCGTACCGATTCCAGTTCCTGGAGCCGTCGCTCTGCCTCGAGGCCGCGGCTTCGGGCGGTCACCAGCTCCGCGTCCGCGGCTCGAAGCGAGGCGTCGGCGCGCTCCCGCTCCTCGCCGAGCCGGCGGACCTCGCCCACGGCCCGTTCCAGGTCTCCCGCGAACTCCTGGAGCGTCGTCGCCTGGACGCGGAGGGCTGCCGCCGATTGACGCAGGTCGCGGGCGACCTCCTTCGCGTTCTCCGCCGCTAGATGGTACCGCTCGACCCCGAGCGCCTTTCGGACCGCCTCGAGCCGCTCCAGCGGAGGGGCGGCGAGGATCTCCCGCATCTGCTCCTGGGGAACGTAGACCGCCCACCGCCAGAGGTCGGAGTGGGCCCGGGGATTCGGGTTGTCCCGGAACCCGAGCAGCTGGATGACCTGCTGCCGGAGCTCGGTGGCGGAGTAGGTCGTCGCAGCGCCGTCCCTACGGAAGGCGAGGCGACCGGGCTCGAACGTCTCCCGCCCCTTCCGTCGCACCCGTCGGAACGTCCGCTCCACCTCGACGAGGTGCCCGTCCTCCTCGAGGGCGACCGAGGCAGTCGCCTCCGTGGCGCCGTGCCGCACGAGGAACGTCGCCTCGATCTCCGCGGTGCCGAAGAGCGCCATCTCGACCGCGTAGAGGAGGCTGGTCTTGCCCGAGCCGACATCGCCGACGAGCAGGGTCGTCCCGCTCTCGAGGTCGAGCCGGGCGTGCACGTAGCTGCGAATGTTCCGAACCTCGACCCGACGGAGCTGCATGGCCTCTCCTCAGGGGGTCCCGGGCCCCGGGACGTCGAGCAGCCGTCGCGTGCCCGCCCGGCGGAGGTTGTAGTAGTCGAGGCTCGACTGTCCCTCCTCCTTGGCGGTGCCGAGCTCACCCAGGAGCTCGTGGACGAGCCGGGCGCCGTCGACGTTCCGTAGCCAGGCGGGAAGCTCCGGTCCCTCGGCGAGCAGCCGCTCGATCTCCTCGGTCTCGATCGTGCTCTCGGACACGGTGGAGGAGATACTCTCGAGCGACGAGCCGACGTCCCGCGCATCCACCTGGAGCTCGAGGCCCTCGTGCTCGAGCGCCGTTCGCGCGGAGGCGAGGTCGAGGGAGGTCATCCGACCCCCGGCGAGCGTCCCGCGAAGACGCGGCAGGACCAGCGTGCCGGCGGCGGGCGCCGCCTCCCGGACGCGCGCGGCGATCAGGGCCGACACCGCATCGGGAGGCGCGCCCGACACATCGACGTCCAGGGTGAGGATGCTTCCCGGCTCCAGAGTGTCCACGAACTCGGCGGTGGGTCGGCCCCCGTCCACGGAGACGATTACGACCCCCCGATGGGTCCGCCCGGCCTCGCCGTTCTCGATGTCGGTGCGGCTCGTGCCGAAGACGGCGCCGGGGTTGACGAGGAGGCCTCCTCCCGGACCAGCCCCCTCGTAGGAGTAGTGGATGTGGCCCCCCGCATAGTAGTCGAGGCCCCGAGGAAGGTCCTCGAGCCGAATCCCCTGGACCTTCTCCCGGAGGTGCGCCGGGAGGTACTCCTCCACCCCGGCGTGGAACTGGAAGATACGGAATCCCGGCTCGGCTTGGAAGTCCGACCAATCCATGGAACGATAGTACTCCCGGTCCAGCCCGTGGGAGCGTCCGGAGATTCCGGCGATCCTGGCTCCGGTCGGCTGGTCTTCCACCCAGGAGAGTCGCCAGCGCTTGCCCTCCGGCCGGACGGCCTCGGGGGCCACGCGGACGAAGACGCCCGCTTCCGACAGCACGTCGAGCCAGCTGGTCCGGTGGGCCACGTAGTCGTGGGACCCGTAGATCAGGTAGATGCGGCGGCCGGACTCCCCGTACGCCCGGAGCGCGGCGGCCACGGGAGCGACCTCGGAGGGGTCGGGGACGGGGGTGTGGAAGAGGTCACCCGAAATGAGCAGGAACTCGGTCTCCCGTGCGCTCGCGACCTCGACCGCACGGAGCACGCTCTGGCGGAGCCGGTCCCGAAGCGGAGGATTCCGGGGCCACGCCCCGACGTGCGCGTCGGCGAGGTGGGCGAAGGTGAACCGGTCGCGGCCCATTCCCTCTGCCTACTTCGACGGGGCCGTCTTGCGTGGGGGGGTGG
>JASHYQ010000146.1 GCA_030042955.1 Thermoplasmata archaeon | reverse complement strand
GGCGGAGAGATGCAACGGGTCGCCCTCGCCCGGGCGCTCGCCGCCGACCCCGAGTTAATCGTCTGGGACGAGCCGTGGCAAGCGCTCGACGTCCAGGCGCGGTACGAGTTGGGACGCGTCCTCCAGGAGCTGCGCGAGACCGACCGGGTGCCGGTCCTGGTCGTGACGCACGACCCGTCGCTGGCGTTCTCTCTCGCCGACCTGTTCCTCATCCTGCGGGGCGGTCAGGTCCGATGGCAGGGGGACGCGGCCGCCCTGCTCGCCGCCCCCTCGGACGGGTTCGCCGCGCGGTTCGTCGGGTTCGAGAACGTCTTCGACCGGACCGAGCTGGACGGGGCGCGCTCCACGCCGCTCGCCGCCTGGCTGCTCGACCGGGCGGGCTCGGAAGGGATCGCGTTCGCTCGGCCCACCGGCGCCGGCGCGCCCGGAGAGATGGGGCTCCCGTGGGAGGGGACGGTCCAGAGCGCCCGGCCAACCCCCGAGGGGCTCGCGGTCGTCCTGCGGGTCGGTGAGCTCTCGGTCGCGCTACGGCTCCCCCTGCCCTGGGCCGGCCCACTCCCCGCGGTGGGGGGACGGTTGCGGTTCACCGTGGACACGAAAACCCTTCATGCCCTGGGCGGACCATCCCGGTCGCCTTCGGGAGGGGCATGAAGCCGCGAGCGAGCGTCGTGACCGACCGGGACATCGCGCTGCTCCGCTTCCTGAGACAGGAGCGTTCGGTCGTCGCGGCGAGCCGCCGGGTCGGGATCTCCCGGGACCGCGCGGTCTACCGGCTCCTCCGCCTGCGGCGGGCGTTCGGCGGTCCGGTCGTCCGCGGCTCGCGCGGCGGCGCGGGGCACGGCGGCACCCTCCTAACGCCCCTCGGCGACCGGATCGCGCGGGGCGGGTTCGACTCCGTCGAGCTGTTGGACGCCCGCCCCGTCACGCCGGCCGCGTCCCCGAACCTGCTCCGTGGGGTCTACCGAAGCTCCCCGGCCCCCGAGGTCCGGGTCGGGCGCTCCCTCCGCCTGCGCGTCGCGTTCCCGGCGAAGGAGGGCGAGCGGGTCTCGATGCTCCTCGACCCCGAGGCCGTGGTCGTCGCCCGACGGCGCTTTCCGTCGAGTGCGCGCAACGTGCTGGGGGGAACCGTCGAGGGGCTCCACCGCACGAGGGGGAGCGCCGAAGTCATGCTCGTCGCCCGCTGCGACGGCACCCGCCTGCGCGTCGCGATCACCGAGGAGCCGATCCGCCAGCTCGGGTTGCGCCGGGGAGCGCCCCTTCTCCTCTACGTGAAGGCGACGGCGCTCCGCCGGGTCGGGGGGCCGGGCGGGGCCTCTACTCGCGGATCCCCTCGGTGGTGAGGGAGAAGACCGCCTCCCCCTCGGGGAGGTTCGGCGAGTCGATGAGGCGCGCGATGCGCCGGGGCGGCTTCGACTTCCGCAGGTAGACCCGGTAGGTCGCCGCGTGCGCGACGATGTTCCCCCCGATCGGGCGGGTCGGGTCGCCGAACAGGATGTCGGGACGGGCGGAGACCTGGTTCGTCACGACGATCGAGGCGTTGTACGTGTCGCCGAAGCGGAGGAGCTCGTGGAGGTGTTTGTTGAGGAGCTGCTGGCGGGGCGCGAGCTCCGCCCGCCCGAGGTACTCCGCCCGGAAGTGGGCGGTGAGCGAGTCGACGACGAGGAGGCGGATCGGCTTGTCGCGGGCCAGCTCCTGGGCCTTCTGGACGAGGAGCATCTGGTGGTTCGAGTTGAACGCGCGGGCGACGTGGATGTGGGCGAGCGCCTCGGTCGGGTCGAGGCCGACCCCCTTCGCCATGTCGACGATCCGCTCGGGGCGGAAGGTGCTCTCCGTGTCGATGTAGACGACCTCGCCCGAGAGACCGCCCTGGGCGGGCGGGAGCTGGACGTTGACCGCGATCTGGTGGCCGAGCTGGGTCTTGCCGCTGCCGAACTCGCCCGAGAACTCGGTGATCGCCTGGGTCTCGACCCCTCCGCCGAGGAGCTCGTCGAGCGATTTCGCGCCGGTCGTGATGCGGCCGAGCTTCTTGCGGCGCTCCAAGAGCGCGGTCCCGTTCTCGAACCCTCCGACGTCGGCCTTCCGCCGCGCCTCCGCGATGATCTTCTGGGCGGTCGCGGTCCCGATCTCGGCCGCCTCCGCGACGTCGCCCGGGGAGGCGACCGCGAGCTCCATCAGGTCCGTGTAGCCGGCCTCGCGGAGCTTCTCCGCGGTGGTGCTCCCGATCCCGGGGAGGTCCTCGAGGGAGAGCTCGGGCTTCGGCTCGGGCGGGGACTCCGCGGCGCTGGCTCGGGCTGCTGGCTTGGACGGCACGACCGGGTCGACGGGCCTCGGAGGGATAAGCGTAGGGGAGGGGTCGCGGAACGGTGGAGGGTGCGCCCTACCTCGCCGGGTTCGCGGGGACGAACGGCTGGCCCGTGAGCCGCTGGTAGACGGTGGTGTAGAGCCGGCTCACCTCGTCCACGAGCAGGGGGGGAAGCGGCGGGATCGGAGGCTCCTCGGCGTGCGCCGCCCGGGCCTTCTGGAGCTGGTCGTAGTAGCCGGTCGAGCGGTAGTGCTGGCGGACGAACTCCTTGGAAAAGTCGACGTGGCGTCCCCGCTCGTAGGCGGCCTTGTCCCAGAACCGGTCCTCGTCCGCGGTGCCGAACGTGTCGACGAGCCGGAGCGTCCCTTCGGAGTCGATGCCGAACTCCTTCTTGCCGTCGACGTGGATCAGGCCGCGGGGGCCGATCTCCGCCTGGATCGCGGCGTCGACCTTGAGCGCGGTCTCGCGGATCCGGTCGAGGTCCGAGCGCTCGAGCGCGGCGAGCTCGAGGGCCTCCGCCGTCGTCAGGAGCCGGTCCACCGGCTCGAGCTTGGTCGTGACCTCGAAGTGCGGCTCGGGGAGCGGGACCCCGTACTCGAGCGGGCGGCCGGCCGGGAACCCGAGGTCGGCCGGGGAGACCGTCCCCGACTGGACCCGGTCCCACATCGAGCCGGCGAGGTAGTACCGCACGATCACCTCGAGCGGCACGAGGTAGTTCTTCGGGTGGGGGCCGAGGGAGTGGGGGTTGGGGACGACCCGGACCCGCTGGACCCGCATCGAGGTGGGTCCCGAGAGGCGAAGGAAGTGGTGCGGGACGCCGATCCCCGAGCAGGTCGCGAACCAGAAGGCGGCCGTCCGGTTGAGCGTCTCCCCCTTGTGCGGGATCGAGCTCGGGATGTGCTTGTCGAAGACCGAGATGTCGTCCGTGAAGCGGAACTCGAGCTCGGTCGGAGAGACCTCGTAGACCTCCTTCACCTTCCCCCGTCGCAGGTACTTCGGGGCCGGGGCGGCCCCGGGCGTCGCAGATTGGGCCATCGGGCCCCGAGGAAGATGGAACGGCTTAACGTTGCGGGGCGACTGCGCGCTACAGCGAGCGGGCCTGGCGAACGATGATCGGCCGGAACCCGCGTTTCGCGTAGAAGCGGCTCGCGATCTCGTTCTGCGCGGGGAACTCCGCGATCACAACCGCGGCGCCCTTCGCCTTCAGCGCGGCGGTGGTCTCCTTGAGGAGGAACTCCCCGACGCCGCGGCGGCGGTACATCGGGTGCAGGTAGATCTCGAGGATGACCCCCTCGACCGACGGCGCGTAGAACGGCCGCTCGCGGATGACGGCCAGGACGAGCCCGACCACCTTGTCCTTGTCCGCTCCAACCCCCTCGGCGGCGAGGACCACGGCCTTCGGGTCGGCGATGCTCGCTTTCAGGACCTCGCGGGCCTGGCTCTCCGCGTCGTCCCGGACTCGGAGGAGGGGGTCGAACTCCTCGTTGAGGCGCTTCAACCGGACCAGGAGGGGGACCAGCGCCGGGATGTCCGCAGGCTTCGCCGGACGGAGGTGGACCGGCATCGAATGCGGCTCGTTCGGGGCCGCGGCGCCGGCGCCTGCGTCGCCGGCGGCTGTCATGCGCTCCCTCCGCGCAGCCGGCTCCTCGCGCGGGGCATCGTGGGGGTGAGCCGGGAGCGGCGGACCGCCCGCACGAGGCGGGCCGAGCGTCCCATCCGGGCGCGGGCCCGCTCGAGATACTCGTCGTGCGAGAGCGGGTGCCGGGCGAGGCCCTTCGCCACGGCCGCGTCCGCCGCGGCGGCGGCCACGTGAGGGAAGACCTCGGTCTCCTCCATCGTCGGGAGGAGGTGCGTCGCGGAGAGCCCACGGTCCCGAGCGTGCCGGGCGAGCTCGCGGGCCGCCGCGAGGACGACCTCGTCCGGGATCGAGCGGGCGCGCGCGTCCAGGACCCCGCGGAATACGGCCGGGAAGATCAGGGAGTTGTTGACCTGGTTCGGGAAGTCCGAGCGCCCGGTCGCCACGACCGCGGCCCCCGCCGCGCGCGCCGCCTCCGGCCAGATCTCCGGCACCGGGTTGGCGAGCGCGAAGACGACCGGGTCCCTGGCCATCCGACGAACGTGCTCCGGACGGACCGTGTTCGGGTCCGGCGTGGAGGCTGCGAGGAGGACGTCCGCCCCGTCGAGGGC
>JASHYQ010000011.1 GCA_030042955.1 Thermoplasmata archaeon | reverse complement strand
GCCCCGGACGAGGGCGGGTACGATGGCTACGCCCCCGGGTACGTGCCGTCCCTCTTCGGCTACACGGTCCGCCCGCTCCCCGCCGGTGGACCTGGACACTCGGTCGACCCGGCGGCTGTGGTGGCGACCATCCGGGCCGAGCATCCCCAGGCGGTCGTGCTCGGCCAGAGCTTCTTGCTGTTCCCGTACCCCCTCCGCGAGATTGCGGAGGCCGCGCACGCCCACGACGCGCTCGTGTTCTACGACGCGTCCCACGTCCTGGGCCTCATTGCCGGTGGGGAGTTCCAGGACCCGCTGCGGGAGGGGGCGGACGTGATGTTCGGCAGCACCCACAAGTCGTTCCCCGGGCCCCAGGGCGGGCTGCTGGTCACCGACCGGGAGGACCTCTTCGCCCAGCTCGACCCCGCCCTCGTCTGGCGCGTCTTCGACAACGCGCACTGGAACCGGATCGCCGGCCTGGCCCAGACCCTCCTCGAGATGGAACGCTGTGGCCGGGAGTACGCCCGGACGGTCGTCCTGAACGCGCAGCGCCTCGCACGGGCCCTCCACGAGTTGGACGTCCCGTTGGTCGCCGAGGCCCAGGGGTTCACGAAATCCCATCAGGTTCACCTTGACCGGGTCCGCCTCCGCGAGCGGCACGGGATCGGCGCCGGAGCGCTGGCCCGACGCCTGGAAGCCCAGCGGCTCCTGGTCGACCTGGTGGGTCGAATCGGGACCGCCGAGGTCACCCGGCTGGGGCTCGCGCCGGACGACATGCCTCGGCTAGCCGAGCTCTTGGTGCGGGCGGGGTTCAAGCAGGAGAAGGTCGCTCCCGAAGTCCTTCGTTGGCGCCGTTCCTACCGCGCCCTGCGCTTCGCGTGAATTACTCAAAAGCCAGTACCCGCCGCAGAACCGGGGGTGGTACGGGGAACCGTTCCGTCCGTAGGAGATAAGAGAGGAAGGAAAGGGTTGGTCTGGGGGCGCCTCCCAGCCTACTGCATCCCGTGCTCGCTCTTGGAGTGGGCTGCGAGCTCGTCCGCGGAGCCGAACGACTTACCGCAGACGCTGCAGGTGTTGGAGGTCTCCTCCTCCTTCTTTTCCGACCACTGCTGCGGGGGCTTCGCCTGGGCCGAGGACATGACCATCCTCGCTGCGACCAGGCCGGCCAGGATACCGACGATCAGACCGATGAGCAGGAACAACGTTCCGCTGACCGCCGGGCCCAATCCGAAGAAGCCCGCCGGGGTCGAGCCGCCGGTGACGTTGTTGTAGATCGTGGTATTCTGGTAGACGACCCCGCCGGACGGAGTGGTTTCCACGGTGACCGTGCCGTTGATGTACACCGTCTCGTAGGTGAGGTACGCGACGAACGAAACTTCGTAGCTACCCGGAGTCCCTTCGTACCAGACGTTCGTGACCGCCCCCGTAGTGCCGGTGGGCTTGAGCGCGCTCGCCGAGTAGAGGAGGACGGGGGCGACGCCCTGGAGGGTGGGCACGGTGTAGACGTAGACCTCCGCGGTGACCAAGAACTGGGCCGTGTAGTTCGTCGTGATGTTGACGTTCCCAACGATCGCGGTCGCGGCTGGAGCGCTCACCGAGAAGGTCGGCGCATACAGGATGAACGCCGACACGGCGAGCGGGGCGAACAGCGTCCCGTTCACCGTATAGATTCCCCGGTGTGCCGTCCCGTTGATGCTTGGCCACAGGGTGAACGCGTAGGTGTCGTTCATCGACCCGAAGGTGGTCGTGCAGTTGGCCTGCGTGCATCCCGCAAGGCCCGAGCTCGTCAGCTCGAGCGAGTAGCTCGTCTGCCCGAGCTTGAGCGGGACCGAGTAGTTCGCCGACGCATGGGTGACCTCGTTGAGGGTGTAGAGATACACCGTAGTGTTGGCCGGCCCGACCTCGTACGAGGGCCCGACGCCGCCGTAGACGAGGGTGAAGTTGATCCACCCGGGCAAGGTCGAGTAGGGGGACGGGCCCGTCGCGGTCAGCGCGTTGACCCAGGTCGAGAGGGCGTTCACCCAGGTCGTGGTCGCGAAGAGGAGGTCCGAGGTGGACGCCGGGACCCCTCCGTTGCCCACCCCGGTCAGGGTCGCATACAGGCTGAAGCCGTACGTGTCGGGCATGGTCGCGGTGCAATTGGCGGCCGAGCACCCGAGGAACGTTTGGTCCAGCTCAATCGAGTAGGTCGCCTGCCCGCTGACGATCGGGACCGAGTAGACCATGTAATCGGAGTGGGTCACCGTGTCGTAAATCTCGAGCGTGGCGGTGACATAGGTCGAGGAGATCACGAAGGACGGCTCGACGTTGCCGTAGGCAATCGTGAAGTTGACCCAGGCCGGCAGGACGGAGTTGACGGTGGGTCCCGACACGCCCTTGAAATAGACGTAGGTCGGGAGATAGGTCACCCAGTGCGTGGTCGACACTACCGTAGTGTTGGTTCCCAGGCTCCCTCCATTCGCAGTGTCGTTGATCGTCGACAACAGCGTGTAGGTGTAGGTGTCGGGCATGCTCGCCGTGCAGTCCGCGGCCGAGCATCCGAGGAACGTCTGGTCCAACTCGAGCGAGTACGTCGCTACTCCCGTAACAATGGGGAAGGAGTAGTTCAGGTAGTACGACAGGGAAACGTCATCATAGATCGTCAGGTTCACGTACGTGTTGTTGGACGCGAGCTCGAAGCCCGGCGTCACGTTCCCGTACATGATGGTAAAGTTGATCCACGCGGGGACCGGCTGGAAGGCTGCGGGACCCGTCGCGTCCGATGTGTTGATCCAGCTGGTCAACGCGGCGTCCGGCTTGACAGCTGCCGCGGTATGATCCGCCATCAGGGTCGTGCCACCGTCGCGAGCGGAGGATGCCGGACCCAGAAGTACGGTGGTCCCGGACATACCCAGCACCAAGAAGACTGCGACGAGCCCCAACCCAAGAGATCCCAAAGTTCGCCACGCGGCCTTTCGCATGCCTGCCCGGATGACTTAGGCTACTTAAGCTTCTCCGGGGTGAGTTATTTCTCAAGTGCGGTCCGACAAAGTCTCGACTGAGTGTACGTTTTTTACGCCTATCGCAGCAGCGAGGGAGCATTGGGCGTGAGCGTTCGGTCTCGAGAGGGAGAGGGTATCGGTCACTCCCGAGTCGCGCCCGTGGCGTTGACGGGCACGCCCGGCTCTGGAAAGTCGTCCGTTGCGGCCCTTCTGAGGCCGAGGTTCTCGGTGGTGGAGGTAGCTGAGCTTGCGGTGAGGGCCGGACTTGGGCGTCGACAGGGCGGGAGCATTATTGTCGACCTGCCCCAGCTTCAGCACCGGTTCCCCGGGCTCCACCGCGTGCACCCGCACCAGGTCTACGTTGGGCACCTAGCCCATCTCCTCCCCATTCGGGACATCGTGGTCCTGCGCTGCAACCCGGTCGTCCTGGCACAACGCCTCCGTCGCCTCCGGCGAGGCTCGGCCCGGGACCGAGACGCCAACGTAGTGTCGGAGGCGATCGACCTGGTGCTCCGTGAAGCGCTCGGCCCGGGGCGTCGCGTCTGGGAAGTCGATACGACGGGGCGCTCGCCTGAGGAGGTGGCCCGGGAGGTGCGACTCCGCATTCGGAAGCGAGGTCCTTCGGTCTACGGGCGGGTCCGGTGGCTGACCGACCCGAGAGTCACCGACTATCTTTTGGACACGGCGCCGTAGGGAGGCCGATGGTCCTCGAGGATTACCGGGCGAAGGTCCACCCGTACGTCGTGCGACTCGCCCGTCCGTTCCTGGCCTGGCCCCCGGCCCAGCTGAGCTGGCTCGCCCTCGGCCTCGCGGGGGCGGCCGCCGTGGTGGCCGCGCTGGTCCGATGGACCACCCCGCTGCTGTTCCTCCCCGTCGCGGCTCTCATTTTCTTCTCCGGAATGTTCGACGTGCTCGACGGGGAGGTGGCCCGCACCACCGGTCGCACCTCGGCTCGGGGCGACCTTCTCGACCATGTCTTCGACCGGTACGCCGACGTGTTCATCGTCCTCGGGATCGCGGTCTCCGGCTACGCCAACCCCCTCCTGGCCCTGCTCGCGCTCGTCAGCCTGCTCCTCACCAGCTACATGGGGACCCAGGCCCAGGCGGTCGGACAGGGCCGGTTGTACTCCGGCCTCCTCTCCCGGGCCGACCGTCTGGTCGTGCTCGCCCTCGCCACCTTCCTCGAGTTCGACTGGTCCCTCCCGTGGCCGTGGGCCCCGACGGAGCCGTGGTCCCGCTTCGTCGTCGCGGGGGTGGGTTTCACCGTGATCGACGTGGCCTTCGTCTACTTTGTCATCGCCGGCCAGTGGACCGCGCTGGCCCGGGCGGTCCGGGTGTACCGGGCGCTCCCGCCGGGCGGCTAGCCGGCCCCGGCCGGGGCTCGTCCTCCGCGCGCTCGACGACCGAACCCCCCCGGATCTGGTAGTACTGGAGGGGATGGTGCAGCCGGTCCTCAAAGCACAGCTCGTCCCGCTGGCGGTCCCGGGGCTCGGTCGCGGTCGGGTCCCCGTCGCGGACGCAGAGGCCGTGACTGCGCAGCGTCTCGCATTCGGGAGGCGTGTACCCGGCTCCCCCGCCGTGCTGCGTGATGTGCTCCACCTGGTAGCGGGTGATCGACTCGTCGAAGTCGGGGGCCCCCCGGTAGGCGTCCACGATCGTCTCGGCGTCCGCTCCGGCGCGGTGGAGGAAGGCCGCAAGCGCGAACCGCCCGGCGTGGGAGAGGTTCTCCCCCTGCTGAAGGGTCCGACGCATCTTGCGGATGCAAGGAGGGAACCGGTCGGCGAGAAGCGCGCCGCCCGGGACCCCGGCCCGCGCGGTCGGGAGCGGCATCCGTGCGGCGAGCTGCTCGAACAGCTCCTTCTCCTGTCCCCGAACGAACTGGACCACGTCCTCGTTCAGGGGAACCGGCTCCGCCAGCCGCCGGCGGAACGCCTCCTCGAGGAGGCGGGCCGCCCGGGCCGACCGGACCTCGACCTCCCCACGGCGCAGGTCCTGACGCACCAGCCGAAAGTCGGCCTCTCGGATCGGGGCTGCTAGCCGGATATACTCGACCAGTGGGATCCCGATCCCGCCCGGAGCGGGCGACATCCCGACCTGGAGCTTCCCGGCGACGGCGAGGATCTCCTCCTCCTGTTCCGCTCCGGCGAGATTCTCGAGCCGCGCCGAGCTCCGCTTGGACTCGGCGACCGCCCACCGCCGCAGGGCGGCGAACGACGGGGCGCAGGCGAGGGCGACGCGGGCGAAGACGAACGACAGGTAGCGGACCTCGGGGCTCGCGTCGGCGAACTCCGCGACCTCGCGGACGGCCCGCGGGTCATCGGCGGCCGCGAGGATCCGAGCGCGGCCCAGCACGCGGGCCGGGTCGTACCGTCGGTCCTCGAAGAGGCCGCGGAGCGTCCAGCTCGGGTCCTGGAGGAGCGTTTCCGCCCCCGGGAGGAACGGGTACTCCCCGTAGAGGGAAGCGTCGTCTAGAGGAGCCGAGGAACGACGAACTGCCATACCAGCAACACCAGGACCACAATGGAGGAGGCGACCGCCGCCTCGCCCCCGAACGCCTCGAGACGGGCTTCCGACCACGTCTTCCGGAAGCGGGCTGCCACGGACGCGGCGAAGTCCCGGAAGAGCAGCCCACCGTCCAGCGGGACCAGCGGGAGCGCGTTGGAGAGCCCGAGCAGCAGGCTCATCCACGCGACCCAGTAGCAGATGTTCACGGTGATCCAGAAGGCGGTCGGGTTCACTCCCGCCAGCGGGCCGGTGAGGTGGAAGAACTGGAGCGAGGAGCCGGCGAGCGGCTCTAGACCGGCGAGGGGAAGCACGAGCCAGTCGATCGCACCGGTCAGCGGTCCGTTCGAGCTGCCGAGCGGCCAGACGAGCGTCTGCTTGAGGGCGGGCGGGGTGAGGAACGCAGGGGCGACGCCAAGGAAACCTCGGGTCGAGACCGTGGGATTCGTCGCGAGCGTTACGCTGGGCACCATGACCGTCCGGCCCAGCGCGGCGGAATAGTAGGCGAGCGAGACGTTCTCCCCGGGAGTCGTGTTGGCGAGCGTGGACTCGAACAGGTCGACCGAGGTGAGCGCGGTCCCGTTGACCTCGAGGAGGATGTCGCCGGGGACCAGGCCCAGCTTGGCGGCCGGGGAGCCGGCCGAGACGGAGGTGATTCCGACTCCGTTGGCGTTCGGCGCGACGGAGCTCGAGACCAGGACGGAGAGGGCGACGAAGAAGACGACCGCAATCACGAAGTTGGCGAAGATGCCCGCGGCGGCGACCCGGTCGCGTTTCCGGCGGGGGGCGGCGTTCATGTCGGCGTCGTCCTGCTCGACAAACGCGCCGACGGGGACGACGCACCAGAGGACTCCGAGGCTTTTCACGCCGATGCCCTGGGACCGCGCGATGACCCCGTGGCTGAGCTCATGGAGGACGACCCCGATGACGAGGGCAATCACCCCGTAGCCGATCGGGATGAACGGGTTGATCCCCGGTAGCCCGATCGCCTCCTGAACGGTGGGGGCGGCGCTCGGCGCGACATGCAGGGCCAGGTAGGCGTCGAACAGGAGGAGGACCATGATCGAGATCATCGAGACCACGGCGAGCACGATCCCGAGGTCGCCGACCGCGGTCCAGAACCGCTTGAACCGGCCCCACCGGTCGAGCGCCTCCCTCCCCCTTCGGGTCTTGATCATGAGGGCGGGGCCGAGCAGGGAGAGCGCGCGGTCGCGCCCGATGTAGTTGCCGCGGTACAGCGCGACCACCGCCGCGATGTAGGCGAGCACCACCCCGGCGGCGATCTCGTAGCCGAGGTACGGATTCACGGTAACCCGGGCTACTCACGTCGGGGCGTGTTTATACCCGTTTCAGACGGGACGCAGCGACCGGGGGCAGACTTATGGTGGGCGGCCCGCTGGTTAACTCGGTGAATCGAGCCGACGCCGCCATCGGGCCCGTCGTGGTCGCCCTCCTCGCGGTCCTTGCGCTCTCCCTGACCGTCGCTCCCGGCCTCCCGGCCCCCGGGGTCGCGGGTGGGGGTTCCCTCTCCCGCACCTCCCCGGTCGAGCCACCGTCGTCCCGCTCGGGACCCGTCACGGTCGCACCGGCGTTCTCTCCTGAGGCCGGTGGCGACACCTGGGTTGGTCCGGTTCCTCCGTCGAATTCGATGAGCGTACTGGTCGGTCTCGCTTCGCAAGACCCCACCGGACTCGAGGCCGAGGCAGCCGGGGAGTACACGGTGGGCTCGGGGCTCTATCATCACTATCTGTCCCCCGCCCAAGTCGCGGCCCGCTACGGGCCGGCCCCCGCCGCGCTCACCGGGGCGGAACAGTATTTCGGGGGCTTCGGCCTCGCCACGCAGGTGCTGCCCGGGGGGTCGCTCCTCTCGGTCACCGGCCCCGTGGCGGGGCTCGGGAGCGCCTTCGGGACCTCGTTCCAGGAGTACCGAAGCTCGACGGGACGCCTCTTCGTCAGTCACCCGACGCCCGCCACGCTCCCGAGCGCCATCCCTTGGACGGGCGCGGTCGGCTTGGGGAACGTCAGCCTACCGGTCCCGCTCGCCCAGTTCGTCCCCCAGGTGCCGGGCTCCGTCGTGGCCAGTCCCGCCGCCTCGTGTTCGGGAGGTTCCACCGGGCTCTCTCCGTGCCAGGTCTGGACCGCCTACGACGCGGCCGGCCTCATCGACAGCGGGACGAACGGGACCGGGGTGAGCATCGGGATCGTGGACGTCTACGACGGCGGCGAGCCCCAGACCGAGCTGGCGTCCGACCTAGCGAAGTTCGACTCGACCTTCCTCCTTCCCGCCCCCACGGTCGGCTTCGACTATCCGGTCAACACCTCGGTCGACCTCAACCTGACCGAGACCGAGTGGGGCCTCGAGGATGCCCTCGACCTCGAGTGGTCGCATGCGGCGGCCCCGGGGGCGTCGATCGCGATGACGTTCGCACCCGACACGAACGTCGGGCTGTACGAGGCGGTCAACTGGCTCGTGGCTACCGACCGGGTCGACGTCATCACCCTGAGCTGGGGGGAGCCGGACGTCGGGGTCTACAACGCCTTCTCGACCCCGTGCAGCTCCGCGTGCAACGCCTCGACCGACGGGTCGTACGAGGTCCTCGGGCCGGTCCTCGCGGCCGCGGCGCTCGAGGGGATCACCGTCTTCTCCGCGGCGGGGGATTGCGGGTCCGCGGACGGCACGAGCGGCGTTTCGACCAACTATCCGTCCTCCGACCCGTTCGTGACGGGCGTAGGCGGGACGGTCCTCCAAGTGAACTCGAGCGGGGTCTGGAAGGGGGAGTCCGCGTGGTCCGGCAACGAAACAGGGGCCACCAGCCCAGGCTGCGACAATCAGGGCGGCTCGGGCGGTGGGTTCGCGCCGTTCCCGCGACCCTGGTGGCAGACCGGGCCGGGGGTTCCGGCATCCCCCGAACTCCGAGGCGACCCGGATGTCTCCGCCGATGCCGCGACCCCGGCCGAGATCTTTGAGGGAGGCGAGGCGGGGGGGGTCGCCGGCACCAGCCTCGCGACTCCCCTGTGGGCCGGGGTGACCGCGATCGGGGACCAGTACGCGGGCCGGTCCCTCGGGTTCCTGGACCCCCAGCTGTACACGATCCTGCGGGGCCCTAACTACTCCGCCGACTTTCACGACATCCTCTCCGGGAACAACGGAGCTTACACCGCAGGTCCTGGCTGGGACCCGGTGAGTGGGATCGGCACCCCGATCGTCGGTAAGTTGGTCCCCGCCCTCTCGCAAGCACCCCGCTCGACCTCCTCGCTGAAGGCCGGCCTCGCCGCGTGGCCCACCCACGGGAGCGCCGCCCTGACGGTGAACTTCGTGCTGATCCCGTCGGGTGGGTCGGGCACCTACCCTCTCGAAGGGGTCTACTTCGGGGACGGGACCGCAGCGTTGGTCTCGAACGGGAGCGTCTCGCACGTCTACCCAGCGGACGGGGTCTTCCCCGCCGTTGGGTACGTCGCAGACTCGTCGGGCAACGTGAGCGCCTCGGCCCCCACCGCGGTGGTGGTCGGCGGGTCCTCGCTCCGCGTGGGCCTCAACGTCTCGGACCTTACCCCCGCAGTAGGAGCGGCCGACCAATTCACCGCGACCGTCGCCGGAGGTACGGCGCCGTACTCCTACCAGTTCAGCTTTGGCGACGGCACCTCCCTGAACGGCACGGGGACCAACACCACCACGCACGCGTTTCCCGTCGCGGGTGGGTACTGCGCGGACGTGATCGTCACCGACTCTGCCCGACCCATGGATGGAGGCACGAGCGCGATCGTCGCGGTCGCGGTGGGAGGGGCTCCGGCGCCGGTCTGTGCCAACCAGACCGGTCCCTTCCGGGTCACGGCCAACTCGAGCCCAGGGGTACGCGACGCCCCCGCGGACTACCCGTCCCTCTTCCGAGTCTCCGGCGGCGAGGGCACCGGCACCCCGACCGAGGTCCTCTCGTCCAGCGACCCGTACGTCGGGGCGTGCGGCTGCACGATCTTCCGTGCTCCCGGCACCTACTCCGTCTCGTTGAGCGCGACGAACTCCTCGGGCACTCACGCCTCGAACGAGACGAACGTCACCGTCGCCCCGCCGCTGGTCGGGGTCTTCACGACCTCGGCGACCTCCGGCGAGGCGCCGCTGACCGTGAACTTCTCCGTGGTGGTGACGGGAGGATACGAGTCGGACGCGGACCGGACCTTCTGGGCGTTCGGGGACGGCACGACGACGACGGGGGCCGCTGTGTCGCACACCTATGCGGCCCCCGGCTTCTACTTTGCCACCGGGGATGCGGAAGACTCGGGTCAAGGGAATGCGAGCGAGGGGTTCTTGATCGACGTCCTCCCGGCGGCCGGGGCCTCGACGCCGGCCGTGACCGCGACCATCGAACCCGCGGTCAATGTCGTGGCGGGCACGACCGTCAACTTCTCCGCCACCTCGAGCCCCTACCTCCCGCCGGTCCTGTTCAACTGGTCGCTCGGCTCGGGGAGCAGCTCTCTCGACCGCGTCACCTCGGAGACCGTCTATGCCCCTGCCTCGGGAGCCCCCCGTGCGCGAGACTTCTCCCTGAACGTCAGCTGGCCATTGGCCCACAACGTCATCGCCGTAGCGATCGCTGACGCCTCGTTCCTGGCGGTCGAGACCGGCGGCTTCGTCCCGCGCACGGACGCCCTGACGCTCGCTGCCTCACCGGGCGGCCTCGGGTCCGGGAACGTGCCGTTCCGGTGGACGGCCTTCGCGAGCGCGTCCGGTCCTGGCACCAGTTCGCTCGCCTGGAGCTTTGGGAACGGGAACTCCTCGACGGGAGGGGCTGTCTCCCAGGTGTACGGACTGCCGGGAGACTATACCGTGAACGTCACCGCCAGCAACTCGTGGAACGACTCCGCTCGATTGCCTTTCGGCGTGGTCGCCCACTCCACGACGCCGATCTCCATCGTGGCCACCGTTTCCCCCCAATCCGGGGTGGCTCCGCTGGAGGTCACGCTCAACGCGTCGGCGTCGGGCGGGGCAGGACCCCCCTTTGGGTACCTTTGGTCCGAGTCGACGAACCGTACCGCCGTGGCCGGCCCCGACGTGGTGACCTTCTATCAGTCCCCCGGCCGGTACAATGTCACCCTCACCGTGACCGACTGGATGGGGACGACCGCGCAGGAGAACTGGACGGTCGTGGTCACCGCCGCTCCCGCCACCGGGGGAGAGCCGGGCTATCTCTATCTCGGGGTCGCCGCCGTGGTCGGTGCGGGCATCGCGCTGGCGGTCGCGGTCTCCTCGCGGCGCGCCCGGGACCGCCCTCCGCCTACCCCTTGACGACGCCGAGCGGCACAAGCCGGGCGACCCGTTGGGTGAGGCCAGCCCCCTCGGCGACACGGACGACCTCTTCCACGTCCTTGTAGGCGCCCGGGGCTTCCTCGGTGACGCCCTCGCGCGAGGCCGACCGGACGATGATCCCCTTGTTCCGCAGGTCCCGGGTCACTTCCTCGAATCGGAACGCCCGCACCGCGGCATGCCGGCTCAGACGGCGGCCGGCGCCGTGGCAGGACGAGCCGAAGGAGCGCTCCATCGAGGTGGGGAGTCCGGCGAGCACGTAGCTGGCCGTTCCCATGTCGCCGGGGATCAGCACGGGCTGGCCGAAGCGGCGGTACGCGGCCGGCACCTCCTCCCGACCGGCCGGGAAGGCGCGAGTGGCCCCTTTACGGTGGACCAGTAACGGCTTCGCTCCGCCGTCGACCCGGTGCGTCTCGACCTTGGCCATGTTGTGGGCGATGTCGTAGACGACCGAGAGGTCGAGTTCCTCCTCGGGACGCCCGAAGACGGCGGTGAACGCGCGACGGATCCCGTGGGTGATCGCTTGACGGTTCGCCCACGCGAAGTTCGCACCGGCCGCCATCGCGCCGAGGTAGCGGGCCCCGTCGTCCGAGTCGATCGGGGCACACGAGAGCTGACGGTCGACCAGCGTCTTCCCCTCCTCGGCAAGGCGCCGGTCCATCCGGGCGATGAAGTCGGTCGCGACCTGGTGGCCGAGGCCCCGCGAGCCGGTGTGGAGCATCACGACCACCTGGTTCGCCGCCAGTCCCATCGCCTCCGCGAACGGCACGTCGAGGACCCGGTCCACGCCCTGCACCTCGAGGAAGTGGTTCCCCGAGCCGAGGGTGCCGAGCTGCTTCAGCCCGCGCTTGTGCGCGTTCTCCGAGACCTCGGCCGGGAGCGCGTTCGCAAGGCATCCCTGCTCCTCCTGGAACTCGAGGTCGGCGGCCCGCCCGAGCCCGCGGTGCACGGCCCACCGCGCGCCCCCGGTCAGGACCTCGTCCATCTCCGACGGGGCCAGCGGGTAACCCCCGCGCGAGCCGACGCCGGAGGGGACCTCCCGGTACAGCCGCTCGATGAGCTCCGAGAGGCGCGGGCGAACCTCTTCGACGGTCAGGGAGGTCCGGACCAGGCGGACGCCGCAGTTGATGTCGTAGCCGATCCCCCCGGGCGAGACCACCCCTTCCGCGAGGTCGAACGCGGCGACCCCGCCGACCGGGAACCCGTAGCCGAAGTGGATATCCGGCATCGCGAGCGCGTTGCGCTGGACCCCGGGGAGGGTCGCGACGTTCGCGAGCTGCGCGAGCGACGGGTCCCCCTCGACCGCCGACAGGAGCGCGGCGTCCGAGAAGAGGATGCCCGGGACCCGCATCCCCGGTCGCTCCGAGGGGTCGATGCGGTAGGTGAACTCGTCCATCTGGACGAGGGCTGGAATCTT
>JASHYQ010000145.1 GCA_030042955.1 Thermoplasmata archaeon | reverse complement strand
TCCAGATCCCCCAGCCGGCCTGGCGCGCCTTCACGACGATCGACGAGGCGAGCGCCTTCGCCGACGAGGTCGGCTACCCGATCCTCGTGCGACCCTCCTACGTCCTGAGCGGTCAGGCGATGCGGGTGATCTGGGGCCGCCATGACCTGAGCCGCTTCCTCTCCGAGGCGGCGCGCATCTCGCCCGAACACCCGGTGGTCATCACGAAGTTCATCGAGGGAGCCGACGAGGTCGAGCTCGATGCGATCTCGGACGGGGAACGGGTCCTCGTCGCGGGGGTCCTCGAGCACGTCGAACGGGCGGGGGTGCACTCCGGGGATGCGATCTTCTGCCTACCGCCCCGTCACACCCCGCCCGAAGTGCAGCAGGCGCTCATCGACGCGGCGGGCCAGCTGGCCCGAACGCTCGCCATCCGGGGCCCGTTTAACGTCCAGTTCCTGGTCAAGGACCGGGCCTACCAGATCATCGAGCTGAACCTGCGGGCGAGCCGCTCCCTCCCGTTCCTCGCGAAGGCGACCGGCTGGCCGCTGCTCCGGGAAGCGGCCCGGGCGATGCTGGGGCGGCCGTTGACCCGGGAGGGGGTGGCGCCGCTCCCCCCCGGGCGGGTCGGCGTCAAGGTCCCCCAGTTCTCCTTCCTCCAGCTCGCGGGCTCGGACCCGCTCCTCGGAGTCGAGATGCAATCGACCGGGGAGGTCGCCTGCTTCGGCCCCACGTTCTCCGACGCGCTGGTCAAAGCCCTCGTCGCGACCGGGGTACGTCTGGTCCCGCGCCGGGGGACCGCCTTTCTCTCGGTCGGAGGGCCTCGCTTGAAGGAGGAGCTCCTCCCGGTCGCCCGCCGCCTCAAGAGCCTCGGGCTGCGACTCGCCGCGACCGAGGACACCGGCGCCTTCCTCCGCTCGCGGGGCATTCGCGGGGTCCGTATTCTCCACAAGGTCTCCGAACCCGCCCGGGAACCGAACGTCCTCCACGAACTCGACCAGGGGAAGATCGACCTGCTCCTCAACGTGCCGCTGTCGCTCACCCAGGAGAAGTTCGAGCGAATGCTAGAGGACGAGTACATCCTCCGGCGGCGGGCCGTCGAGCTCGGGATGCCGCTCTTCACGAGCCTGGAAGCGTTCGCCGCCTACGTGGAAGGGGTCGCTTGGCTAGAAGAACACCCGCTGACCGTCGACGCGCTCTACGGGAGCGAGGAGCCGAGCTCCGACGGCGGCCCCGCGCGCCGGCCGCGGGAGATCCCGGTGATGCCGGGTCGGAAGCGCCGTCGGGCGCGACACTAGAGGAGCGAGGCTCCGCCCTCGCCCGCTAGAGCGGGAACTTGGTGACCGAGTACTCGGGGACGACCGTGGAGGTATCGAGGACCTCCGGGATCCCGCGGATCCGGTCGGTCACGAAGTCGAGCACCCGTCGTTTGTTCGAGTCGGCGGAGGGGAACTCGAGCACGACCAGGATGTCCCAGTCCCCGGTCAGGAAGTGGAGCTCCTTGACCTCGGGCAGCGACTCCAGCAGGGTGCGGATCCGGTCGAGGTCGCCCCCGCGGACCTTGATGTAGGTCATCGCGCGGACGTTCTTCAGCTCGGTCGGCATCAGCGCCGCCAAGGCCTCGTCGGTGAACGCGGCCACCCCCTCGAGCCGGGGGCCCTTCGGGGAGACCAGCACGGGGAAGTTCTGGACCCCGCGGAGGTGCTCGGCGATGAGGCGCTCGATGGTGCCGACCTTCTCGATGTCGACGACCCGGACCCGGTACCCGCGGTCCCTCGCGGTCTCCTCCACCAGGGCCACGCAGCGCGCCTGGTCGTCGGACAGGAAAAAGACGGTGGACCCCGAGGCATCGGTGGCCGCGTCCCCGACGTTCACCGGAGTCGGAGGAACGATGGACCCGGGAGAAGGACCCGGAGGGCGGTAGAACACCGAGACAGCCTTCTTCGACTGAACGTAGAGAACGAGCTCGCGGTTATCCTCGGGCATAGACGTTCCGCCGAGAGTGGAGCGCCCTACTTAATCATGACCGACCAAGGAGGCCCCCCGCCGAGAAGGCGGGGGGAAAGGGTTCGGCCCGGTTCCGACCGGTTGGTCCGGAATCAGTAGCGCTTGTAGGAGTCCGACCGCTCCCGGCCGCCTCCCCCGCTGCCGCCACCGTACCGGCCTCCGCCGCCACCGTAGCCGCCACCGCCGCCGCGGTCACCGTAGCCACCGCCGCGGCCGCCACCGAAGGAGCGCCGCTCGCTCTCGAACTCCTGCTGGCTCATGTCGAGGGTCGTGTTGACCTCGGGGATCGACTCCGTCGACTTGGAGAGGTTCCCGTACCGTCCCACGTTGAGGCGCATGTGGCCCCGCACCAGGGAGACGTAGCCGTTGTCGACGAGGATGACCTCGTCCTTCGCGATCGTCCCGATCTGTTCGTTCCAGAGGGAGAGGGTGATGGTCGCGGTGTCGTCGCCGACGACCGCCTCGCACACCTTCCTCGGGTCGCCGAACTTGCCCATCACTTCCTTGGGCTCTCCGATGCTGGTCACTTTGGCCAGCACGTTCACTTGCTTCGAGTTCGGCGTCAGGTCTCGCACTTTGGTCAGGGGTTTGTCCACCATGGGTCTCGCCTTTCTTCTTCGCTCCGCGTTTCGCGTTGCTCGGGAACCGTTGAACGACACTCCACTCGCGCGAACACTCGTCGCAAAAGTAGGACGGGCGGGACGCTCGATTCGGGGGGGCTCGCGGATTCCTCACCCCCTGACGTGGGGCCGACCATATAAGGCCGGCGGCCGGACCCGGAGCCCGTCGGACGGGGCGAAACGCGGGGGGAGGGTCCCCGGCAACAGGCTTTTCCGTCAGCGAGCCGTTCCTGGTCCGACCGGGTGTGAGCCAGCGGTTTGACCTTGGGGTAAACTATCTCCTGCGCGGGGAGTACGACACGGCCGTCCGGACCTTCCGGGACGTGCTCCGGGAGGACCCGACGGACGCCGGGGCTTGGTCCTATTTCGGGCTCTGCCTCGCACATCTCGGCCGGGCGGCCGAGGCCGAGAGCGCCCTCGCCCGGGCGATCCAGCTCGCGCCCGCCAACGGGGAGGCTTGGTTCCACCTCGGGGTGGCGCGCTCTCTCCGCGAGGAGTGGGGGGAGGCGGCGAGCGCCTACCAACGGGCGGTGGCGCTCTCACCGGACGATATGGTCGCCTGGCACCGGCTCGGCGTAGCGTTCGCCGAGGCCGGCGACGAGGCGAGCGCCTCCGTGGCCTTCGAACGAGCGCTGGTCCTCTCTCGGGCCGTCCCGACCGACGCGCCCGAGCTGCCGGTCGCCCATCCCCCCGTCGACGACCACGTGGAGGAGGGGGGGGCTCGCGAGGGCGCTCGGGAGGCGAAGAGCTGGATCGACCTCGCGCTCTCCCTGCTCAGCCTGGGAGACGAGGAGGCGGCGGTTGCCGCCTACGAACGGGCCTACACGCTCGACCCGGCGCGGGCCCAGGCCTCCCTGTTCCACCCGATGCTCCGGCTCGTGACCGCCGTCCAGGGAGGTCCGGAGGAAGGGACCGAGGCGCTCTCCGGCCCTCCGGTCGCCCGCCTCCGACCCCGCCCCCGGGGACCCCTGCCCCCGCTCCCCGAGCGGCCCGAGGTCACCTGACCTATAGGGGCTTCGGCGCCGCGGTGATGATCGTCGACTCGGCCCAGTCCTTGACCTTCTCCCGGGCCGCCGCGTGTTCCCGATAGAAGGCGTGGACCCGTTCGAGGACCTTCGACTTGCAGTCGCCGCACAGGAGCGCCCCCGAGCGGCAGTCCCGGGTCACCTCCTGGAACTCGGTCTCCGACTTCGCGAACCGCGTGCGCCAGAGCGCCCAGACCGAGCAGATCTCCGGGGTCGCGCCGAGCCGACGCTGTTCCTCGACCGTGGTGCGCCCGCCCGTGAACGCCTGTCGTACTTTCTTCTCGACCGTCTTCGGCGAGTCGTTCAGGAACAGGGCGTTCTCCTCGCGGTCGCCGGTGGTGGACATCGCGGCGTCGCCGAGCAGGCCCGGGATCATCTGGCTGTGCAGGAGCGCCGGCTTCGGGTACCCGAGGCTCTCCGCCAGGTCCCGGGTGACCCGGAAGTGCGGGTCCTGGTCGATCCCGCACGGGATGAGGCAGGGGACCGACCGGCCCTCCGCCCACGACGGCCAGAAACAGGGGACCGTCTGGAGGGCGGTGTAGAAGACGAGGCCGATGTTGGTGCTGGGCTTGAACCCGAAGACCGCCTTCACCGTCGAGTACGGGACCTTCCGGGCGACCCGGACGGCGAGGGGATACAGGGCCGAGATGGAGCGGGAGTCGAAGAAGACGTGCGTCCGTTTCGGGTCGAAGCCGAGGGCGAGGAGGTCGTAGAGGTTCTCGAGGCCCCAGTAGGCCGTCTGCTCCCGGCTGAGCCCCGGGCGGGCCCAGAACTTCTCGTCATCGGTGATCTGGATGAACATCCGGACCCCGAGGCGCTGCTGGAGCCACTGGCAGAGCTCGAAGGGGACGAGGTGGGACGTATGGAGCGGACCGGAGGGGCCGCGGCCCGAGTAGAGGAAGAACGGGGAGTTCTTCGCGAACTGGTCGAGGACCCAGCCGAGGTCCCGGTGGGAAAAGTAGACCCCCCGGGTGAGGAGGGGCGAGAGCTCCCCGCCCGTGAGCGAGTGCAGGCGGGCGAGGAGCTCGTTCGTGAGCGCCTGGGTCCCGAACATCTCCCGCAGGCGGATGTAGTCGATCCGGCCCCGGACCTCGTACGGCGTGACCACGAACTCGTCGGGGGTCACGGGGCGGTGGTCACCCTTCGGGGAACGTGATCTTCGAGAGGATCTGCTCGCGCTCGGCCATCGGCACGCCGGCGGCGCTCAGCGCCTCCGCGACGCACAGGCGGGAGTGGTCGTGGTAGATCGTGTGGCCGCACGAGGGGCACGAGGTATACCCCTGGATCAGCCGTCGCAGGCCCTCCCGCGACGAGGAGGAGTCACGGCGTGCGAACCGCTCGACGAGCAGGGCGCCCCCTGAGGAGTTCTCGAGGTTTGTGAGGGGGACGCGGACCGGCTGGTTGCAGACCGGGCAGCGGGCCGGGTTCCGGCAGGTACAGGTCATGGGAGAAAGGTATCTGCGCGACGGGCCTATTAAGTCGGCGGCGCCCCACGCCGCCTTTCCTCTGGCTTAAAGTCGCTAAGAAGGGCCCTGCACTGCGCATCGCGTGGCCGACGGAACCGCAGAGGGGAACGCATTGGCGCTCCGCACGACCCTGGTGGAGACGCTGAAGCAGCTGAACCGCGCCGAGCGCGAGGAGGAGGACGGCGAGGGGCTCGAGGCCTCCGAGATTCTCTTCCTGCTGCGGAAGGGACCGATCCCCGCGCTCTCGGAGGCGGAGCTCCAGCACGCGATCGAGACCCTCGTCGCGAACCGGATGGCCGACCCCCTGGACGACCCCCAGTATGCGTGGGACCGGGGTCGGGTCCTGGGCCGGCGGTACACGATCACCGCCACCGGGAAGGAGTACCTCCTGGGCCAGCTGGAGAAGACCGGACGCGTCGACTAGGCCCCCCGGAGCGGCCGTGCCGGCGGGGTTTATGTAGAGGGATGCAGCGTAATCTTCAGCGTGGCCAAGCCCGAGAGCGAACCGGACCCGATCCGGGCGACCCTCGTCGCGATCCTCCAACAGCTCAACCGCGTCGAGGTCATGTACGAGGGGCAGGCCCGGGACCAGTCCCTCGAGTTGAAGGAGGTCGAGCGCCTCCTAGCCCGCTTCTGGGCCGTCGACCGGGAACAGGTGAAGGTCCCGTTTGCCCTCGGACTTCTGGTGCGCAACGGACTCGTCGCGGCGCGCCTTACCGAGGTGGGCCCCGCGGGAGCCCGCCGGGCGCAGTACGCCATCACCGCAGAGGGGAAGGCGTTCCTCGTCGACGCGATGGCGCAGACCGACCGAATTTCGTGAGCGAAACCGGCCGTCTTGGCGTCGCTCCCCACGACCTTAAGTAAGGCACGCGTGTCGGCGCCGGGCCATGTCGCGCATCCACTCCGGACGGAAGGGACGGGCCGGTTCCCACCGCCCGTACCCGCTCACCAAACCCGAGTGGGTGACCACCACGCCCGAGGAGGTCGTGGAGCAGGCAGTCCAGCTCGCCAAAGGCGGCGTTTCGGCCGCGCAGGTGGGCCTCCAGCTTCGGGACCAGCACGGGGTCCCCTCGAGCCGGTCCGTCACCGGTAAGCGCCTCACCGCCCTCCTTGCCGAGCACGGCGTCACCCCCGAGATCCCCGACGACCTGCAGGCCCTGCTCAAGCGGGTCGTCCACCTCCAGCAGCACCTCGAGGCCCACCCGAAGGACCTCGCGAACCGCCGGGGGCTCAACCTGATGGAGTCCCGCATCCGCCGCCTGGCCCGCTACTACCGCCAACGCCATCGGATCCCTGAGACCTGGCGCTACTCGGCGACGGGAGCGGCTCTCCAGGTGGAGTGATGCCCTCGGGGCCGGATTCCTTCGTCTCGGACCCCCGCTACCGACGTGAATTCGAGCGCGCCCGCGCGCTCGTCCTCGCCCACCCCCGCCGCTGGCGGGTGATCTACCATTACGACGCAGACGGGATCGCCAGCGCCTCGTCCGCCGTCCGGGCGTTCGGCCGGCTCGGCTACCCGGTCCAGGCGACCCCGCTCCAGGGGGTCGAGCGCGAGCGAATGAAGGCCCTGCTCGCCGCCACCAAGGGACCGGTCCTGATCGCCGACACCGGGGCGAGCTGGCTCGACGAGTATCCCCACCACCCCTACCCGGTGGTCGTCCTCGACCACCACAAGTACCCGGGCGTTCCGGACCCTCCGGAGCTGCCCCCGCAGGTCGC
>JASHYQ010000010.1 GCA_030042955.1 Thermoplasmata archaeon | reverse complement strand
TTCCACGGCGTCGTCCCTCGAACGTTCGACGAGCTCACGTCGATGTCCGGGGTCGGCCCGAAGACCGCCAACTGCGTCCTCGTCTTTGGGTACGGCATACCGGCGATCCCGGTCGACACGCACGTCCATCGGATCGCGAACCGGCTCGGCGTCGTGCGGACCCGGAGCCCCGAGGAGACGGAGCGACACCTCTCGGCCGAGGTCGACCCGAAGTACTGGATCCCGCTCAATCCGTTGCTCGTTCAGCACGGCCAGAACGTCTGCCGACCGGTCGGCCCCCGGTGCGGGGAGTGCCCGATCGAGGACCTTTGTGCTACCGGCCAGGCGCTCCGGGCGGGACGGCCGCCCCCGAGGAAAGCGGACGGGCCCCGGCCGCGTGGGTCGGGGGGAGCGCGGCCAGCGCGACGAGGGTCAACACGACCACCGCGGCAAGGAGCGTCCAGGCCGCCGCGTACGAGCGTACCGCCACGACCCAGCCGAACAGCGCCGAGACCCCGGCTCCGCCGGCGAGCTGCAGCGAGTTGAAGAGCCCGATCGCGAGCGGAACCTCGGACGAGGGAAGCCCCTCCCAGTAGTTGGGGATCACGTACATCACCGCGTAGACGAACCCGTAGGCGAAGGCGAACGCCGCCCCGATGCCGGCGGCGGCGAGGACGCCCGCATAGGGGAGAGCCACGAGGGCCGCCGCGGCGGCCACGGTCGCGAGGACGAACTGGGTGCGGTGGCTCGAATATCGTTCTGCGACCGAGCCCCCGATCGGCCCGCCGACGATGCTCGGAAGGATGAACATCATCCCGACGCTCCCCGCGGCGAGGGCAGAGAGACCGAGGACCGTCTCCCCGTACGGCACCACGAACTGGCTGGTGGCGAGCGCGGCTCCCTCCAGCCCGATGAAGGCAACGCCGATCGCCCAAACGCCCCGCAGACGGAAGGCGAGGGGGCGGTTCGGCCGCACGGCGACGGGTTCGGGCGCCCCGGCCACGGAGGGAATGAAGAGGAAGGCGATGACCGTGAGCAGACCTAACCCGCCCCCTCCCAGCGCCAGGGCGACCCGCCAGCCCACCACCGGCACCAAGAGCGAGCTCCCGAGGATGCCGAGGGCGGCTCCGGCGTTAAAGGCCGAACTGAAGGTCCCCACCGGGACACCCCGCTGGCCGGGAGGGTACAAGCTCGCGACCAGCCCGATCGCCGGCGAGAAGAACAGGCCCGCCCCGGCTCCCGCAACCAGGCGGAGGGCGAACAGCTCCGGAAAGTTCGCTGCCAGCGCGCTGAGTCCAGCGCCAGCGGCGAGCAGCCCGACGCCCGCGAGGGAGACGAGGCGGGCCCCGTACCGGCGAGAGAGGAGCCCGGCAGGTACCTGCAGCACGCCGGCCCCTGCCAGGAAGGCGGCCACCAGCAACCCCCAGTCGGCAGGGCCGACCGAGAACGTGGCGCCGATCGCAAGCAGCGCCGGACCGATCGAGAACCAGTTGTAGGCATATCCGACCCGCAGCGCGATCAGCAAGGCAGTCGCCCGGCGGACGCTCCGAGGGGCGATCGCGGTCATCGGGCGCCGGCACTCGACCTTCGGCCGCGCTTAAGCCGGGCGGGGGAGCATGCCCGGCTGCTTCACGGGAGAAGCCCTGGCGGAGTCGTTCCGCCCCGGCGGGAACCAAACCTATAAAGCGCGAGGTGCGTCGGCGCCCCCGCCGATGGATGAGTCCGAGTATCAGCTGGCGTTCTTTCGCGACCACGGATTCCGTCGGCAGACGTGCACGGTCTGCGGCCATGCGTTCTGGAGCCTCGGAACGCACGACCGGTGCCAGGAGGCGCCGTGTCGAGAGTACGGGTTCATCGGCCATCCGATCTTTCGGCGGCCCTATCCGGTCGACGAGATGCGCGAGACGTTTCTTTCGTTCTTCGAGCGACGCGGTCACGCGCGCATCCGGCGCTATCCCACGGTCGCTCGGTGGCGGAACGACGTCTTCTTCACGCAGGCTTCGGTCTACGACTTCCAGCCGTGGGTGACGAGCGGAGCGATCCCGCCCCCCGCGAACCCGCTGACCATCAGTCAGCCGTGCCTGCGCTTCATCGACCTCGAGGAGGTCGGTCGAAGCGGCCGTCATTTCACGGTCTTCGAGATGATGGCGCATCACGCGTTCAACCGTCCCGGCCATGAGGTGTACTTCAAGGACAAGTGCACCGAGCTCTGCCACGAGCTCCTTACGGAGGACCTCGGCTGCGAGCCGACCTCGATCACGTACAAGGAAGAGGAGTGGGAGGGGGGCGGCAACCTCGGTCCGTCGCTCAGCGTCGGCGTCGCGGGCCTCGAGCTGGCGACGCTCGTGTTCATGGAGTACACCCGGGACGGGGACCAGCTCAAACCGATGCCCCTCACCGTCGTCGACACCGGCTACGGCCTCGAGCGGTTCACCTGGGCTAGCCAGGGGACCCGGACCGCCTACGAGGCAGTCTTTGGAAGCTACTGGGACGAGCTCCGCCGCACGTTCCCGGCGCGCGAGACCGCCATCCTCATCGACCACGCACGTGCCCTGAACTTCCTGCTCACCGACGGCGTCGTTCCGTCCAACTCCAAGGAGGGGTATTTCGCGCGCCTCCTCCTCCGTCGGTCGCTGCGGATCCTCCAGAAGACCCCCGAGGCCCCCGACATCTTCGCTGTGCTCGACCGGGCGGCCCGCGACCTCGCCCACCATTACCCCGAGCTGGGGGAACACCGCGACGACCTCCACCGCGTCGTCCAGGCCGAGGTCGAGCGGTACGCCGAGGCCATCGAGCGGGCGCGAGGTACGATCCGCCGGACCGAGGAACGGCTCCGCGCGACCGGCGGCAAGGTCGCCGCGGCGGACCTCCTGGAATGGTACGACTCCCTGGGTGTCCCTCCCGAGGTCGCGGTCGAGGAGCTCAGCGACCCGCCGGGCATCCCGGAGGATTTCTACGCTCAGGTCGCGGCCCGGCACGCCTCCGAGGTGCCGACCACGGATTACACCGAGAAGGAGGAGGGTCTCCCCGAGCCCCCCGCGGGGACCCCCGCGACGGAGGTCCTGTACTACCTCGACCCGTACACCGACTCGTTCGAGGCGCACGTGCTCTACGTCGACGGACCGTTCGTGGTCCTCGACCGCACGTACTTCTACCCGACCGGCGGAGGACAGGTCTCCGACCGCGGCTCGCTGGGGGAGCACGACGTCGTGGACGTGACGCATCGCGGCCCCTGGGTGCTGCACCGCCTGGACAAACCGCCCGCCTGGCACGCGGGCGAGCGGGTACGGGGAAAGATCGACCGGGCCCGACGCATCCAGCTGATGCAGCATCATACCGCGACGCACCTGCTCAACGGCGCGCTCCGCGAGGTCCTCGGCCCGCACGTCTGGCAGGCCGGCGCCTACAAGGGACCGGAGTCGGCGCGGATCGACATCACCCACTACAAGCCCCTCACCCGGGAAGAGCTGCACCGGGTCGAGCGCCGGGTCAACGAGGTCGTTCGGCAGGACCTCCCGGTGAAGAGCTACTTCGAGCCCCGTAACGAGGCCGAGCGACGGTTCGGGTTCCGGCTTTACCAGGGAGGAGCGGTGCCGGGGAAGGACCTCCGCCTGGTGGAGGTCCCCGGGTTCGACGTCGAGGCATGCGGGGGCACGCACTGTACCCACACGAGCGAAGTCGGCGCCATCGGGATCCTCGACGTCGAGCGGATCCAGGACGGAGTGGTTCGGTTGACGTATGTCTCCGGGGAGCGCGCGTTGGACGTCCGCGAAGAGCACGAGGAGGTGCTCAAGGAGGCCGCGCGTCGGCTCGGGGTCCCTCCGTCGAAGCTCCCCGAGGG
>JASHYQ010000144.1 GCA_030042955.1 Thermoplasmata archaeon | reverse complement strand
CTGGATGGCGATCTGGCCGCTCATCGGCGTAGCCCTCCGGCGCGAAGAAACTTCACGGGCGGTCGAACTCGCTCGAGGGTTGCTCCCCCTATCGCAAAATCCCCTTCCCCCCGAGCTCGACGAGCTGCTCCGCCACGCGATCGCCAGCGAGGAGGTTGGTGACACAAAAGCCGCCGCGCAGACCCTCGAGAAAGCGTTACGCGGAGCACGCGAGCTGAACTATGCCTAGGGAGGATGCCCCGATTTCGTACTCCGATTCGCCCGGGGCTCGCCGACCCTTGTACTTCGAGGGGGAGAATCGTTCTCAGCACCAAGATCCCCCCTTAGCCGGCCGACGAACGTTCCTCGGCGAGCAATCGGCGTAACATGTCGGAGGGGGGATTTGAACCCCCGACCCCAGGATCTCTCCCGGGGCGCGCGGCAGCGCCCCGCTATGAGTCCCGTGCTCTACCGGGCTGAGCCACTCCGACAGCGAACGGACGTGCCATGCTGGGTCCCCGGCACTAGGCCGTGGTCCCGTCCCCGGGCTCGGCGATTGCGGTCCCCTCGGGAGCGGCGGGCAGCTCGACCGGGGGGGTCGGCTCGGTCGGCGCAACCTCGTCCGAGATCACCCCGAGCACCTCCGAACGTCGGATCTCGATCTTCTTGAGCGGGTAGAGCGACTTCAGCCCGTGGGCCAGCACCTTGGAAAGCTCTCCCTGCAGCATCTCCCGCACGAACTCGGAGGACGCGCGAAGCTGGGCCTCTTCCGTCAAGATCGAGACCATCTTATGGCGCAGCTCCGCCCGGAGTCGCGTCTGTAGCCGTTGCTCCCCGACCGCCACCGGCTTGAGGACGATCTCCACCCCGTCCTTCGTGGTGACGGTGAGCGCCAGGTCGATCTTGGAACGCTTGCGTCGGGCGAGGCGACGCACGTAGTCCGAGGTGAGGTCGTGACCGATGAAGCGGGCTTCGGCCACCCCGTCGCCCGAGAGGCGCTCGATGCGGAACCGGAGCTTGACGTGAGCCTTTCCCGCGTCCGAGGCGCCCGAGAGCTCCGGGAGCGTGGCCTCGAGCGTCCGACCGATGACCTGCTCCGGTTCAGTCGCCGCCGTCTCGCCGAGCTCCACGTGCTGGAAGAGTCCGGGCGCCCGGACCTTGAACCAGTGCTTCGAGCGCCACTTGTCCTTGACCGTCCGGGCCAGGGCGGGCTTCTTCGCCGGAGCCTCCTTCTCGGCCATCGTTTGCGGGGGCGCGGACCGGGGGACCCTACTTAACCATGACGTGGCGGCGACCTCTACCCGAGGAGCGATTCGTCGGACGGACGTGGGAAGACGCGGCAAACTTAATCTCCCGAACTCAGCTCGGCGCCGCGTGGCGGACCCGGCACAAACGTCGACCCGAATGGGTACGCGGAGCACGGCGGCCGAGCTCAAGGCGGCTCGCGTCCCGGTGGAGAGCCCCGGCGAGCGCTTCCGGGCCGAGATCCTGAGGACGATCGACGGTCTTCGCAAGAAGGGGCTGGACCAGACGGAGGCGATCCGGGCGCTCTTCCCGCGTACCGTTCTCCCCGATTCGACCTACGAGGACCTCGTGACCGCCATCGTGTCGGGAGCGCACGTGCTGTTCTTCGGTCCCTCGGGCGCCGGCAAGACCAGTCTCGCGAAAGACCTCTGGGGTCTCTTTCCCAAAGGCGTCTGGGTCGTCGAAGGCTGCCCGGTCCTCGACCATCCGCTGAGCGTCGTCGACCCCGCCGCGGCGACCCGCTTCCCCCCGTGCCCAATCTGCGAACGTCGCTTCGCTCCCGGGGGCGACCCGACGCAGTTCGACCCCGCCACCACCGACCCGGCGAAGGTCCCCGCGGAGTTCGTTCTGCTGCGCGAGGGGTACGGATTCGCGCGGCTCCAAGGAAGCTCGGAGGTGTTCCCCGACCACCTCACCGGGAACATCAACCTGCGTAAACTCGAGGAGGTCGGGGACCCGATGAGCCCTCTGGTCCTCGAGCCAGGTAAGCTGCTCCAGGCGAATCGCGGATTCCTGCTCGTCGACGAGATCGGAAAGCTTCCGCTCGGTACGCAGAACGTGCTGCTCCAGGCGCTCCAGGAGGGAACCGTGACCCCCTCGAAGTCCCGGGAGAGCTTTCCGGGGTCGTTCGTGGCGGTGGGCACCTCCAACCTCTCGGACCTCGACAACATCAACGACCCGCTCTCCGACCGGCTGACTAGCCTGCATATCGGGTACAACGCGCGCCACGCCGACAACCGTCGGATCGTCGCGCTCGCGCGTTCCGAGATGCCCGACACGTGGGTCCCCGAGATCCTGGTGGACGCGGGCGTCCGGGTCGTGGAGGCGTGGCGCCTTCGCATGAGCGAGGACAACCCGGACATCGGGGAGGTAGGCTCCAACCGAACCTTGCTGGACGTCGCGAGCCGAACCGCCGCCGTGGCGTCCGTCGGCGGCCGTTCGTTCCCCTCGACCGCGGACCTCAAGGCGGGGCTCGTCCACGCGATGCGCGGCCGCATCCGGGCTCGCAGCGGCGACTCGTTCCGGCAGAACGAGCGCCGGGTCCAGGAGTTCATCGACCAGTATCTCGACCCGGCGCTCAAACGAAGCGCCGGAGTGTACTGGTGCCGTTACTATCGAGGGGTCCTGCGGGAGAAGAAACCCGACGCCGAAGCCCTGGTCGGCGAAGGTCGGCGTCTCAAAGACGACCCCGAACTGCGGTCCCAGGCGGCCGCCGACGGATCCCTGTTCCCCCAGTTCCGCGCGTTCGCCGCGTACGTGGTGGACCGCGAGCGTCCCGGGACCGGACCGACCCCGGTGGAAACGGCCGCGAGCGTCTTCCGCGTGCTCGAGGAGTTCTCGCTCTTCTCGTGTCCCGAGGAGGACGAAGACGACGCCCCCCTCTAGCGAGGCGGTGACCCTCCCCGACTGCGACCTCTTCGCGGACGACGTCACGTCCGACGACCTCCTGGACTCCGTCGACCGTGCCGCGCTCGTGCGCGCCCTCGCCGAGCACGGGATGGAGGGCGCTCGAGCGCTCCTGCGGGACCAGGCGGCACGCGACCGGGAGCTCCAGGACCGGCTCGAGCGCTGGCGAGAGCGGCTCCGGCGCCAGGCCCGCCGACGCGTCGCT
>JASHYQ010000143.1 GCA_030042955.1 Thermoplasmata archaeon | reverse complement strand
GACGGCAGCCACCACGATGAGCACGACGACAAACCCGACGAGGATCCACAGCAATAGATGCCGTCGCGGGCGCGGCGGTGGCGCCGATGGGGAATACGGGCCCTGCCCGTACGCTGGGGCGGAGTAGCCGGGCGGAGCCCAAGCCGCGGCGCCCGGCGGCGGTGCGGCGGCCGGACCGGATGGCAGCGGCGCGGACGGAGCGGGAGGGAGCGCGTTACCGCAGTACTGGCAGAACGCGGCGGACGGCGGGTTCGCGCCGCCGCAGCGAGGGCAGGTTTGCGCAGCCATGGAGCGGCTCGAGGAGGCGCGACCTACTTATGGCCTAGGGGGCGCGACGGACACCGGGCCGCCAGCGCTCGAAAGCGTCGACTGTAAGCGCTCGAAGTCGCGCCCGAGAATCCCAAGGAACCGCCGCCCGTCCAACCGTTCCACGACCGCCCCTTCCCGGAAGACGAGGACCGAGGGTGTGATCCGAATCCGGAACGTGTCCCACAGGGGGCTGGTGAGGTCCGTGATATCTGCGATCGCGAGACGGCCACCCGGTGGGATCCGGAAGCCGAGAAATCGTGGCATGAACCTCCGAGTGACGGGACACCATTCCGCTGCGAAGCACACGATGTAAAGTCCGGGCCGGTCGAGCGACGTATTCACGAAGTCCGAGGCACCCAGAACCTCGATCCCGGTGCCTCCCCATGCGGCGGGGGTCGAACGTCCGTTGGGTTGCGTTGGTCCCATCGAGAGGAGAGAGGTCCTGGGAAGTATTGAGCGATGACGGACCGGCAGGGTGGTGCGACCCCGCTAGTCTCCGCGAAACGTCCTATCGAGAAAGTCGGAAACACCATACTCGTGTCCAGTGACCTGCTCAACGCGCGGTACCCAGTCGTATCGCGCGCCGTGGCGGAACCACGCCTTCCGCAACCACGGGATTACCCGGCGGTTCGGCCACATCGGGTCGCCGACCTGCTCACGCAGGGCTCGCCGGAGCTGCGCCGCGAGCAAACTCCCCAGGAGGTAGCTTTTCGAGTAGAAGGCCGCCTCGATCCAGAAAGGGTCGGTGACGGGGCCCTCGGGAACCTCGTCAAAGCCGAAGAGCCGGCGGTCGGCGTTCCGGAAGCGAGTCGCCAGATCGCCCGCCGGATGGGAGTAGAGTTGGATTTCCTTCCAGACCCACTGAGCGGCGCCCGCCCCTTGTCGGAGCTCCTCCAAGGAATAGGCCTCGTGGAACCGGTCGACGAGGGGGCGATCAACCCCGGGACGGGAGAGCAGCCAGCGGGAATCGGTCGCGAGCCGTTCGAAGAGCCGGCCAATGCCTTCGCAGAACCCGGCGAATCCCGGGATGCTCTCCGGTCCCTGCAGCACATGTGTAGGGGCGCGGGTGCATCGGTCCTGGACCGCGTGACCGAACTCATGGGCGAGAATCATGTAGTGGAGCCAGCCGCCCTTGGGATTGACCGCCACCCGGACGTCGTTGGGAATCTGTACCGCGAGCGTCATGCCGCCGACCGGAATCGAGCGCTGTACGATCCGGAACGGTCGAGCCGGTCCTCGGAATCCCCACCCTCGGATGGCCTGGAGGACGGCGGGTACCATCTCGCGGCCCGAGAATGCGGCCTCCGGAAGGGGATTCCGGCCCAGAGTGGCTTTGGCGGCGTCCCAAGGGAAGTATCCCGCATGCCCAGTCCGGTCTTCGAACTGGTCCCGGAACCGGCGCTGGACGGGTTCCGAGGCCCGAAGGACCTGGTCAACGAACTGCTGTAGCTTCGGCAGGGTGAGGCCCTCGGCTCGAAGGCGGAAGTCCATGAACGACTTGTAGCCGAGAGCCCGCGCCCGATGATTGCGGGCTTCGATGAGGCGGCGGGCGTTCCGCTCTACTCGCCACCAGAGTTCGAACAGAGACTCGTAAGCCCGCCGGCGCACCTCGCGCTCGCTCGCAGTTCTCAGCTGTTCGCGTACTTCCGACTCGAGAACTCGGCGTCCGTTCCACCGCGGACGAAACGCAAAGACCTGACGCACCAACGGGGCCCGAAGGCGAATGACCGATGGGTGCTGCTCCACGAGCGCGTCCTCGACGAGGCGCTTCCAGAGCTCCAGTCGACGCGTCAGCAGTCCGGTATGGGGTCGCTCCAGGGCGAGCGTGACGAGCTGAAGGAGCTCCTCTCGGCCGATCAGTCGTGTTCGCAGTACGTCCCAGCGCTGGGTCCCAGCGTCCGAGACCCCTGCGTACTGATTCCACCAGGCCAGGAACAGCGAGTGGTCGAGCTCTTCCAACCGAACTTCGATTCGATTGAGGTAGCTCCGTAGCTCGGCTCCCGAGCTGTCCGGAGCGGGGGGTGTCTCCACGCGAGGCCCGGCCCCTGCAGGGCGTCCACCCCTTAGAGATTCACCTGGGCCGCCCAGCCTACCTACAAACCAGAAGTACCGTGGTGGAGTCGTCTCCACCGGTAGCCGCTACGCCCGCGCTCGGAGATCGTCGGACGATCGTGCACACCTTCACCGTGGACGAGGTCCGGACCTACGCCGAAATCTCCGGGGACCGGGGCGTGCAACACCTCGTCCCGGACCCCGAGGGCCGCTTGATGGTTCACGGGCTGCTGCTGGGTACCCTCCCAACCGTCGTGGGGGGTTCGTTGAACTTCCTCGCGCGGGAGATGACCTTCGAATTCCTCCGGCCCGTCTGGACCGGCGAAGAGGTCCGGTGTGACGTGGAGCTCACCCGTTGGGAGGCGTCCGGCGATCGGGTCCGGGTATCCGCCGAGTGGACCTGCCGCACCGCGGGCGACGTCACCGTTATGCGAGGCCGTGCCTCCGGCATCGTTCGACGCGAGTCGCCGCGGAGTTGAGGTAAACCGTGTACGCAGTACGCAGCAG
>JASHYQ010000142.1 GCA_030042955.1 Thermoplasmata archaeon | reverse complement strand
CGGACCCGACCGCCGTTCCCGTGTCCATCCAGGTCGACCCCTCCCTTCTGAAGGCCGGCGGCGGCGCGACCCCGATCGTCGCGTCCACCCCCTCCGCTCCCGCTCCACCGGCGTCCGTGGCTCCTCCCGCTCCGGAGGCCGTCTCCCCCAGCCCTACTCCGCTCCCGAAGACGGAGAGTGTCTCCCCCACCGCCTCCCCGCCTCCGAAGTCGGAGAGCGTCTCCCCCACCCCCTCCCCACTCCCGAAGGCGGAGACCGTCGCTCCCCCACCTCCTCCGACCGTCGCCCCCAAGTCGGATTCGCGCACACGGGCGGCCGTCGAGGAGTCCGAGGCCCGGATGCGATCCACCATCGAGAGCCGCCTCCAGGAGGTCGCCGACAACGTAGCGCGCACGCTCGCGCAGAGTCGAGTGGAAACGGCGGCTCGGATCTCGGCCCTCGAGGCCCGCCAGGTGCTTTCGGGAGGCGACGTCGCGAAGGAGGTCGAGCAACAGGTCCACCACGCCATCGACCCGCGGCTAGCCGAGATCCCGAACGAAGTCCAGCGGGCGGTCAAGAATGCCGGCGAGGTGTGGACCTCCTCGTTCCGGACCGACCTCGAGCGGATCACGAAGGAGATGGAGGCTCGGACGGCCCGGACCGAAGAGGAGCTACGCGCCGCCCTGGTCGCCCAGCTCGACCTCGAGCTCGCGGAAGCGAAGGAGCAGGGGTCGTCCCTGCGGGAGGCGATCGAGGGCCGGGTGCGGACGCTGATCGACACGCGGATGTCGGAGCTCGAGCTGAAGCGGACGAAGGACGTCCGCGAGCTGGAGCAACGCCTCGGGCTCCTCCTCGACGGCCGGTCGAAGGACCTTGAGACCCGGGTGACCGCGCAATTGACTGCTCGCGCCGGTGACCTCGACCAGCAGCTCGCCACCGTCCTCGACGGACGGTCCAAGGAGCTCGAATCCCGGGTGGTGACCCAGCTCGAGACCCGTATGGCTGATTTTCACGAACGACGCAGCCGGGAGACCGAGACGCGCCTCGGGGGGGCGCTCGATGCCCGCGCGAAGGAGGTCGAGGGACGGGTCAACGCCCTGCTCGACGCCCGCGCCAAGGAGCTCGAGGCCCGGGTCAGCAACCAGCTCTCGATGAGCCGCGCCGCGCTCGACGAGCGGCTGACGCAGCTCACCAAACGCCTCGAGGTCGACCGCGAGGCGCGCTTCTCCGAGATCGCCGAGACCCACTCGAAGTCCCTCGCCGGTCTCCAGGTCCGGATGCAATCCTACCTCGACCAAAAGATGCGGGAGGACGCGGACCGCGAGCGGTCGAAGTACGTGGAGCTCCTGGCCCGCCTGAAGGGCGAGGTCGACGCCGCCCTCGGGCGCACCATGGACTCCTCCCGCTTCGACGAGGCCGTGCGCGACCGCGTGCAGCAGGCCGTGGACGAGAGCCGGCGGGAGATGAACCAGGCCCTCACCGACCTCGAGGCCCGGCTCAAGACCTCCGACGACCGGGGCCCGCAGCGGCTCGAGGCCCTCGAGAAGAAGCTCGAGGACCGGGCCGACTCGGTCGCCCAGCTTGAGAGCAAGGTCCGCGAGGACGTCACCGACCTTGACCGCCGGGTCCAGGTGGTGACCGACAAGATGGTGCCCCTCGTCCGGAAGACCTGGCTGCGGATCGAGGAGGTCGAGAAGATGCTCGGCCACGCGGACGACACCGAGGCCCGCTTCGGCCAGCTGCGTCGGGACCTCGGGCGCGAGCTCCGTCGCATCGAAGCCGAGCTCCGGGACGAGCAGGCGCATATCCGGCACCGGCTCGAGAGCTCGATGAACAACCAGAGCCGGATCTGGCTCAACCTCGTCCGACAGATCTCGGAGGCGGGAGCAGGGTACGTCCCGAGCGAGTCGGACCTCCGGGCCGAGCGGCTTCGACGGGGCGAGAGCCGACCCGTCGACCCGGAGGACGAGGACCTCCTGGGCCGCCCCCGCTCCCGGGAATCCCCGTTCGTGGACTTCGCGGAGGAACCGCCCAACCCCCTTGACCCGGAGCCCCCGCCCGAGCGGCCCCCGCCGAGCCGACGCCCCGCCACCCGTCGACCCCAGGACGGGGCGCAACGCTAACAGGACCCGCTCGCCTCGACGGTCCCGTGACGCCCGAGGCCGACCACCGGCACTGCAAGGTCTGCGGCCGCGTGTGCACGCCGGACGAGCTCACCTGCAGCCCCGAGTGCCAGGCGAAACGGGAGCGGGCCGAGATCTCCCGACGAAACCTCACCTACCTCCTCTACGGGTCGATCGTCCTCCTCGCCATCCTCCTGTTCTCGCACTACCTCGTCTAGCAGGGCCCCTCGATGCCCCGGTACGCGCGCGCCGTGCTCGGAGGGACCTTCGACCGGCTCCATGTCGGCCACGAGGCCCTGCTCTCGACAGCCTTCCATCTCGGGCGGTCGGTCGCGGTCGGCCTCACGACGGAGCGGTACCTCGCCACGCATCCGAAGCCGGAGGGGGACGGGATCGCCCCGTTCTCGGTCCGCCGGC
>JASHYQ010000141.1 GCA_030042955.1 Thermoplasmata archaeon | reverse complement strand
GTTCTCGGGAAACGAGGGGGGCGCCCACGACAATCGTCGTCCCGCTCGCGCGGGCGACCTCGACCAACTCGGCCCAGACCGGGTCCCCGGGGCGGACCGCGAGATGATGGAATCGGTCGCCGACCCGGTACCCCGAGAGGAACAGCTCGGGGAAGATGGCCAGGTCGCTCGGGGTCGCCCGAACGACTCGGCCGATGCGCGCGACGTTCTCGCGGGGCGCACCGGGGGCGGGCGCCAGCTGGCCCAGGAGGAGCCGCGTCAATAGAAGTACCGGCGCACCGCCAGCAGGTAGATGAACAGCAGGACCAGGAGGATGAACAGGACCGTGATCGAGTCCGTGAAGAACAGATAGACCGTCGTCGAGAAGACGAGGACGAGCGTCGTCCAGAGCGCCCAGGTCTCCTGTCGCCAGAGGGCGGTCGCGACGGCGAGCAGCGCGATCCCGAGGATCAGGAGGATCGCCGCGCCGAGCAGGTCGACCGACGGGAAGAGGTCGAGCACGGACGGTACCAGGGTGCTCCCGAACTGGTCGAGGAGGAAGAGCGCCCCGCCCAGGATCATGACGAGCGCGACGAGGGCGATCAGGATCGAGACGACCGCGACCCCGACCGGCAGCCGGGGCACGACCGGGGTCGGCTCCCATCGGGGCGGCAGGCTGTCGAAAGTGACGGGGGAATCCCCTCCGGTGGCGGTCGACGTGCCTCCCATGGACCCCTCGGGTGGCTCCAGAGTCCGGGCAGGGAAGATGTAGCTTTCTGTGGAGCGGTGGCGCTAGAACCGCCGCTCCGCCGCGCCTCGGGCGAGCTGCTCGAGCAGGTGGCGATACGGGCCGATCGGAAGGCCCTCGAGGCACCGGACCCCACGGTCCGCCCACTCCGCGGCCTCGCGCGCGACGACCTCGGCGGCGTCCGTCATGCCCGTCAGGTCGCGCAGGCGGAGGAGGTGCTTGGCGCGCTTGTGCCGCAGCTGGAAGAGCCGCTCGAACTCGACCTGGTGGTGGGGGTCGAGCCGGGAGTACGCTTCCAGCGAGAGCAGGGTCGGGTTGCCCTCCCGGAGGTCCCCGTAGAGCGGCTTCCCGAGCATGTCCGGGTCGCCGTAGACGTCCAGGAGGTCGTCGCGGATCTGGAACGCCATCCCGAGCGCCCGTCCGTACCCCTGCAACGCGTCGACCTGCACCGGAGGGGCCCCGGCGATCTCCGCGACCGAGGTCAGCGCCGCGGCGATGATCGCCGCGGTCTTCCGCTCGATGACGCGGAAGTAGTGGGCGCGGCCGCTCGAGAGGTCGAAGCGGGAGGACTCCTGCAGCACCTCGCCCTCGACGAGGTCGGCGCACGATTCCCCGCACCGAAGGATGATCGAGCGCGGATACTCGGCCGCCAGCTGGAACGCTCGGACGAAGAGGTAGTCCCCCGAGACGATCGCAAGCGGCACGCCGAAGGCCCGCGGCATCGACGGGCGCCCCCGACGCGTCTCGGCGTGGTCGATGACATCGTCGTGCACGAGGGTCGCCGTGTGGATCAGCTGGAAGGCCGCGGCGAGGGAGTGGATCGGCTGGGTGGAGGAGGCGCCGAGGGCGCGGATCGCCGTGGCCATGAGGAGGGGTCGGATCCGCTTCCCGCCGGTCGAACAGGCGTAGCGGGCGGCTTCGGTCAGCTGGGCGTAGGTCGAGCCGAGGACCTCGGCGACGCGCCAGTCGATGTCGGCGAGGTCGCGGATCAGGACCGGGGCGAGCTCCTTCAGCTGACCGGTCGCCGCCTCGGTCAGCGTCTGGACGACGAGCGCCTCGAGGGACGGGTCGATGCTCTCGGGGGACTGGGCCGGGGACGTCACGAGTTTCTCCCGCTCCGGCTCGGCCAACGCAGCCGCATCATCGAGTCGAGACCTCGGGCCCCGATATAGCGCATTCCCAGCGCGAGGAGCGGGTCGTAGGCCGCGTACCGGTCCCCCCAGCGATAGATCCTCGCCGCGCGCTCGAGGGGGGCGAAGAGCGCCGCCTTCCACTCGACATCGTACTGGCGGAGGGGCGTCCCGTCCCGGAGGTAACTCGCCGCGGCGCGTCCGGCCAGCCAGCCGCTCATCATCGCCGTCGGGATCCCCCCGCCGTTCGTCGCCATCACCAGGTTCGCTGCGTCCCCGCAGAGGAGCGTCGAGCCCCGCACGAGGCTGTCGGGCGGGGGCCCGATCGGGACCCACCACCGGGTCGGGTCGCGCGCCGGTCCGAAGCCGTGGTGGGCGCAGAACCGGTCGAGGAGGCGCTCCAGCGTCCCGCCGCGGGGGAGGTGGGTGACGCCGAGCCCCACGTTGAGGTCCGTTGCCCGCGGGAACGCCCAGCCGTAACCGCCGGGCGCCTCGTGGCCGAAGAAGAGGTCGATCTCGTCCGCGACCGGGGCATCGACCGTCGCGGTGATCATCCGGAACAGGACGCGCTCCGGCTGGATGCCGACCGACCGGGCCACGGTCGAGAGCGGCCCGTCCGCGCCGATCACGACCCGGGCCTCGAGAGTGGCCCCGCCGGTGGCCCGCACGAGGTTCCCCTCCACGCCGGTGACGCCGAGGGGGAACCGCAGCTCCGCCCCGGCCCCCTCGGCACGGTAGGCGAGCGCCTTGTCGAACGCCCGGCGCGAGAGCATCGCTCCCGAGAGCGGGAACCGGAACCGGTGGCCGTACGGGGAGACGCACGTCATCCACCGGGTCTCGCGCAGCACGGTCTCGGGGGGGATCTGGAACGCGTCGGCGATCAGCTCGGGGCAGTGGAACAGGTCGTTCAGCTCGGAATTCGCCGGCACGAACTCGCCGCACTGCACGGGATACCCGAGCTCGGCCCGGTGGTCGAGCAGGAGGGTCCGGGCGCCGCCCTCTGCCGCCGCCCGCGCGGCGAGCGAGCCCGCGGGGCCCGCGCCGACCACGACGACGTCGAACCGCTCCATCCTTTACACCCCGGAGACGAGGAAGTGCTGGGCGGCCGCCTGGATCGCGCCCACGACCGGCTGGGGGTACAGCCCCACCGCGACGATGAGGACGGCGATGAGCCCGATCGAGGCGGCGCGGCCGTAACCGAGACCGCCCGCCGGCAGCAGCTCCTTCGCCGGCACGCCGGTCGCGCCCTCGGCGACGGCGAGCTCGCTCGGGCGGTCGAAGTACATCACCTTCAGGACCCGGGCGTAGTAGAAGACCGAGAGCGCGCTGTTCAGCAGCCCCGCCACAGCGAGCCAGATGAACCAGCCTTGCGCCTCGACGGCGGAGGAGAAGAGGATGAACTTCGAGACGAACCCGACGGTGAGCGGCACCCCGGCGAGGGAGAGGAGCATGAGGGAGAAGGCCATCCCGAGCATCGGACGTCGGACCCCGATCCCCTTCCAGTCATCGATGAGAGGTCCGACGCCGAGCGCGCCGACCCCCGCCACCACGAGGAACGCCCCGCCCTTCATCAGGACGTGAGCGAAGATCTGGAGGGTCGCCCCGGTGAGCGCCGGGGCGGTGCCGATCGTGATCCCGATCAGCATGTAGCCGGCCTGGCTGATCGAGGAGTAGGCCAGCATCCGCTTCATCTCCTTCTGCAGGAGCGCGAGCACGTTGCCGACGGTCATCGTGAGGACCGCGAGGAACCCGAACGTGATGGAGAGGAGGGGGCCCAAGTCGAGCGGCCCGCCGGAGAACGGAGAGACCCCCGCGCCCGCGGGGTTGACGAGGAGCACCGGGCCGAGGAAGACCAAGAAGAAGGCGAAGAGGCCGATCTTCTTGGTCCCGCCGGCGAGGAAGGCGCTGACGTCGCTCGGGGCGCCGTCGTACACGTCGACCGCCCAGGCATGGAACGGGACGAGGGTGACCTTGAACGCGAGGCCCGCGATCAGGAACCCGTAGCCGAGGAGGACGAGGACCGGATACGCCGTCACGCCGCGGGCGGCGTTGATGAGGAAGAGGTTGGTCGTCCCGTAGGCGCCGAACAGGAGCGACGCGCCGAAGAACGAGAGCACGGTGGAGAGCGCCCCGATGATGAAGAACTTCATCGCCGCCTCCATCGACCGGGGGTCGCGCCGGCGGTAGCCGACGAGGAGGTACGTCGTGATGCTCGTGACCTCGATGGCGAGGAGGAGGAAGATCAGGTCGGAGGCGACCGCCACCAGGAGCATCCCGAGGGTCGCGAGCAGGAGGAGGCCGTAGAAGATCGGGGCCCCGCGCTCGTCCGAGGGGCGGCTCGCCGACGCGAGC
>JASHYQ010000140.1 GCA_030042955.1 Thermoplasmata archaeon | reverse complement strand
GGCGGCTACTAGGGGGCCTTGGAGGTCTCCCAGGGCTGGTGTTGGGCCAGTCGTAAAGTAAAATTGGTAGGATGGCCAGAGTAGGGCTCCTCGCTCGGGGAACGGTTGTGGGAGGAGATCGCCCAGAGCGCGGGTAAGCTCCCTGTTCGGAAACCCAAGGGTCCCCACCCCTAACGACGGGTTCAAGCCAGTGCCCGAGGTTAGCGCTCGGACCAGTTCCAACCCCTCTCCGGGCTCGAAGTTTCTTCTTTGAAGGATGAGCTCCCCGTAGTCCCGATTGCCTTCTGAATGTTCGAGCCCATCCCTCTCCCGTCCAAACTGAAGACGGGCGCGTAGAATCCGACGTTCCTCTCCTGTGACGATGAAAGCGGCCGAGAGCGTGGCGATGTTGTACTGGGCCTGACGTATCCGGTAGAGACCTTCCAATCCGGTGAAACCGCCGGCGTCGGTCCAGAGAGGGGCCATGTACGGACTCGGTGCGAGATTGCCATCCGACTAAAGAAGTCACTTGCCGCCCTTGTGCGCACCTGACGGGTGAGACGGGGACGATTCGCAACTTAGCTCCCAATCCTCAACCGTCGCGGCCCCTGGGTCCTCCCACTTCGGCCTCCAAGGTGTAGACTCGGGGTCGTAGCCTTCCATTGTAACGGGGTCGTACGGCTTGGTCGGGTGGGGTCGAGTCGCAGGATTGTCCGTCAGGGTCCACGTCGGGGGCGGGTGCAGGTCGATCCTCTTCCCCACGGCAGCGAGCTGCACGTCCCGGGGTAGGGGAACGAACCTCCGCCAGAGGCTCCAGTCCTCCGATTGGAGGGTCGCTCCGAGACCGATGAACCGCTTCCGGCGAGAGAGGGCGGTGAGCTCGCGCTTCCCGGCCCGCCAGGCCCGGTCGATCCGGCCCCAGGGGAGCTCCTTGTCCGCATAGCCGCGGCCGTGAGCGACCCACTTTCCGTCGTCCTTGAGGAGCCGGTAGACCCCGGACTGGACGATGGTCGCCGCCTTGAACTCCTCTTTCGACCACTCTCCGAGCTCCTCCGAAATGGGAAGGTCGAGCGGCTCGCATCGAGGGCTGGTTGCACGGCGCTGATCCGGTCAGTAAGAGCCAAAGCCGATGACTAGACTCGGGCTGACGGAGGCGGCAACCGGTTGACCTCCACGAGCAGGACCCACGCGATTATGATCGAGATTACGTAGGAAAGGAGGATTGCGGCGACGACCAGATCAATGCCAACCCACCCGATGATGAGGAGGGCCGCCCCCGACGCCAAGTAGAGAGCCGAGGCGGATTCAATCAACGCGGTTGAGGACTGGGCGAGTCCCCCGTGCCTCGACTCGGTGTGCTTATAGACCTGGCGCGAGAGGGCCGTGAGGATCACCAGCGCAGCTCCGCCGGCAACGAGGATCTCGATTCCGAGCTCGACGCTCGTCGAAACCGGGACAAGGCCGAGCGAAGCGATGACTAGGATGGTGATGAGGAGTGTGAGCGCTTGGAGCGCCCTGTCCAGAAGGCCTGGTTGCTGCAGGAGTCGGGAGATGTTGATCGAGACTCCGACAAACAGCAGCCCGGCGAGCGCGGCCGACGCTCCGACCTGCGCGACGAAGAAGTTGTCCCATGCGCTCATCGGACGGCCGTCCCAAGTACCGGGTGGCCCCTCAAAATCGTTTGGCACAAGGGTCGCTTGGCGCCTAGAATCAGATAGCCCTTCGAGGTAGAACTCCAGACTAGACGCTCGTGCTTCACGCGACGTGTTCGAATCCGATCTCCCATTGGGGGCCAGGTCACCATTCCTTCGCAGCGGTCCCCTCTGTTGATTTGGGGGTCGTAATCTGTGAGCGGCTCGCGCGGAGGTTTACTCCACGTCCTTGGCTGGCGACGCACCCGCCACGATGAAAGTCACCCTTGGGGAGCAAGGTCCCCCTCCTGGAACCACTGGACAGTCGGCGCCAGCAACCGTGGAGGCCTAACCCAAGGGCTAGGCACGACCCGCTTCTCGCCTCGCCCGAGCCGGGGGAATACTTCGTTCCACGACCCACCGGCGCATTGCGATCTTGCGCGTCTTCCGGAATCCCGCCTTCTCGAACATGCCGAGAGTCCCGCTGCACAGGAAAGAGGAGGAGGTCCTTTCGTCCGTGTAGTCCTCGGGATAACCTTCGACCGTTCCGCCGCCGAGTTGAGCGATGGATCGAAGCGCCTCATGAAGGGCGAGGGTCGCGATGCCTTCCCCCCGGCGTTCCCGGTCGATGAAGAAGCACGTGATGCGCCAGTCGGGAAGCTTGCGCAATCCCTTCTCGTAGCTCTTCTTGCTCCGGATGTTGGGAAGTTCCGCCGTGGGACCGAACTGGCACCACCCGATGGCGTTCGGCCCGTCGAAGACGAGCGCGGCATGCGCACGGCCTTCCCGCACTCGCGCCTCTTTCATCGCTCGGTACGCCGCCGCGCCGCGCTTCCCTTCCCCGGCCTCGAGATGAAACGAGATGCACCAGCATCCGCCGAAGATTCCACCGTGCTTCTCAACGAGGCGAGCGAAGGCGGGCCAAGTATGGGAGGAGAGCGGTTTCGAGGTGAGAGACATGGCGCGCGCTGCGGCGGTGACCCGGGACAGTCGTGGCGGGATATGTCTTCGCTCGTGCGTCCTTCCCTGCCTGAGGCTTCAAGTTCGCGGGCGCGGCCGAGGGACGCGCGGAGGCCTACCACTCCTCTCGGAAGTTCAAGGAGGAAGTCCCGTCCCGTGCCCCGAGCAACTCACCCCTTGGAGTCTGTCCGCTTCAGGAAGGCGAGAACACGCTCCGTCAGCTGGGCGGCCGCTTTCGGGTCGTAGTCGGAGAGGCTGCTGTCCGCGAAAAGGTGGCGATTACCGGGGTACAGGAAGAGCTCGCTATTTTTGACACTGCTGACCAGCTTGCGGGCAGCATCAAGGTCTCCTTCCTGCACCCACTTGTCCTCTTCCATCATATGGATCTGCAACGGGACACCCTCGGGCCACGCGCTCCCGAACTCTTCGGCGGGGAAGGCTGCGGAGAAGAGGAGCGCACCCTTCGCGCCGGGTCGGGTCTGGGCGAGGGATTGCGCAGGCATCACGCCGAGCGAGAAGCCGGCGTAGACCAGGCCGTTCGGAAGGCCTTCGGCGGCCTTCCTACCCCGGTCGGCAATCACGCCGAAACCGACCTTCTTCGCGTACGCGACACCTTCGTCGATGGAGGCGAACGTATGGCCGTCATACAGGTCCGGAGTGTGCACCGTGTTCCGGTCGCGACGAAGCCGGTCCGCGAAGGCGAGGAATCCAGCCGTCTGCCCCTGAGCGTGGTGGAAGAGGAGGACTTCAGCCATGCGACCCTTTAGTTGGTGCCCGTATTTGAGCCGGGCCTCAGGCTCGTCTCCCCCTGCGGCCGCACCCTGTCTCCGAATCCAATCTGCCGAGGTCGTACCCGAGGGCGCTCGTCTGCGCCACGCCGAGAGAATCTCACCGAATCTCTCTGCGGACGAGCACATTGCTCTGCCCGAACGGCCGGACGACGGCAAACCCCTCCCGTTCGAACATGCCAATCGTCCCGAACCAAGTTGCCACCGCTCTCCCGCTCGTCGCCGGGTACGCTTCCACGATTCCGCCTCCACGACGCCGTATCGCCTCCAGCGCCGCATGAAGGGCGACCCGCGCTACTCCGGACCTTCGACACGGTCGATCCACGAAGAAACAGGTGATCCGCCAGCTCGGAGGGGGGCCGAGAGTACTGGCCATGGACCTGTACTTGCGTCCGCGTTCGACCCTCGGCAGGTCTTCGCGGCGACCGAATTGACACCATCCAATCGGTTTGCCGTCTCGGTACACTAGGATTCCGTGGGCATGCCCTCGCAGCAGCAGGGCGTGATGGTCGCGCCTGTTCGCCTCCTGACGGCTCTTGTTCTGAAGAGGCCCCGTTGGGCCTTCACGATGATAGAACATGCACCAACATCCGGCCTGCACGCCGTGGTATCTTCGAAACAGTCTCTCGAAATCAGCCCAGGATGAGGGCGAGAGCTCGACCGTTTCTACGGGCTGCCTCTCCGAACGCCTCGGTCGCGACAAGCCAGTAGACGGACAACTCATCGTGGCGGAAGAAGATTCGGTTCCCCGTCGACTTCCTCGAGCCGCTGGGTCGCGCACCACCGGGGCTTCGAGCTCACCTTCTGCGCCAGGTCGAGGAGAGCACGCCTCTGGACGGTGCCCTTCGCATCGGAGAGCAGGAAACCGCACTGCCACTGGTCGACCCGGTTCATCATCGACTCCGGAGGGGGCGTCATTTGGCGCCCCGAAGGTAGTATCCCGCCATTCGAGGACGAGTGCGCCCGAGACCATGGTCCCGGGACGCTCGGGACCTCACGCCCGGCTGGTGCCTGGGCGGGACCGCGATCGGTGCCTCCGTTCGCCCTAACCCAGGAACGGGACGAGGTCGAGCTGGAGCGCCGACTCGGCGAGCCGCTGGTGGATTTTCGAGAGCATCTCGGAGGTGCTGGACTTGCTGCGGCCGAGCTGTTGGGCGAGGCCGCTCACGGAGATCCGACGGGGGACGCTGAAGTAGCCGGTGCGCAGCGCCGCCCGGAACACCGTCTCTTGGGAGGAGGTGAGCCCGAGGCTCCCGAGCCCGACCGAGTGACGTCGGACCGATTCCACGTGGCTTGGGCCGACCCGACGTTCCACCTCGCGCAGGAACGGTCGGATCTGAGAGGGCGTGGCGAGCGTCTCGAACCGAACCCAACCATTTTGGATGACCAGCGGGTAGCGCGCGAGTACTCGATGCCTCTGGATCACCCGCTCCACCTGGTTGGTCGAGACGAGAGTCCGGCACAGGACGCGGCCGGCGCCTTCCTGGTGTATCTCGACCTGCTCGACCCCCGGGAACCGCCCGATCTCCTCCCGCCATTCCGAGAGGTCGGCCGGCTCCGGTCCGAGGATACGCGTCTCGGTGAGCGTCAGGTCGGGGTCGACCGACATGCGGTTGATGACCTCGAGTCGAAGGTCGGGGTGGGCGACGGTGAAGGCCGTCGCGAGCGTGTTCGGTGGCATCCGAAGCGCAATGCCGTAGACCGCGTAGGACTGACGAGGCTCCAGCGCCCTCAGCCGCAGGAACCGCGCCGGGACCCCGGCCCGTGTCGAACGGTTCGACAACGCGTTCCGCACCCTCGCGATGCGACCGCTCCTGGCCATGCGCCCCCCCGACGGCGGCCCTACTGCGTCCGCCTCGCTCGGGGATACGAGGTACTCGGTATATCCAACCGTCGAACCGTTCCTCAACCCGGGCCGGCCGTCGGGCGAGGTCGAGCTCGAGGACCGCCTCGACGAGTCTCGTCGGGTCCCCGGAGGGCTCGCGCACGAATCGGTCGATATGGGCGAGCGTCGCACCCCTAGGAAGTCTTAGCCAGGATCGGAGCCAGGTCGAGCTGGAGCGCCGACTCGGCGAGCCGCTGGTGGATTTTCGAGAGCATCTCGGAGGTGCTGGACTTGCTGCGGCCGAGCTGCTGGGCGAGGCCGCTCACGGAGATCCGACGGGGGACGCTGAAGTAGCCGGTGCGCAGCGCCGCCCGGAACACGGTGTCCTGGGAGGGAGTGAGCCCGAGGCTCCCGAGCGTGACCGAGTGGTGCCGGACCGACTCGACCTGGCTCGGGCCCGCCCGACGTTCGACCTCACCTAAGAAGGGCTTAATCTGAGAAGGGGTAGCGAGGGTCTCAAACCGCAGCCACCCGTCCTGGATGACGAGGGGGTAGCGGGCCAGCACGCGGTGCTTCTGGACCACCTTCTCGACCAAGCCGGTCGAGAGGACGACCCGAGAAAGGACGCGCCCCGGTCCTTCGAGCTGCAGGTCGACCTGCCTGACGCCCGGAAACCGTCGAACCTCCTCCGTCCAATCGGCCAGGTCCACCGGACCCGGGCTGAGGATGCGCGCCTCGGCGAGC
>JASHYQ010000139.1 GCA_030042955.1 Thermoplasmata archaeon | reverse complement strand
CGACGGCGCCCGTGGCCGCCGCCCGACCCGCCCGCCGCAAGACCGCCCGTCCCCGCCCCTAACCTCTAAAGCCCCGCCGGCTCCCGGGCCCGAGGACGAACGATGAAGGTCGTGGTGCTCGGCGGCGGAGGACTGACGGGCCGGTGCTCGGTGCGGGACCTCGCCAGCTCCGGGGTGTTTGACGAGGTCGTCGCCGCCGACCTCGACCCGACGCTCGCGACCCAGGCCGCGAAGGCCGCGGGGTCGAGAGCCCGCGCGGCGACCCTGGACGTGCGCGACCGGCCAGCGCTCGTCCAGCTGCTGAAGGGGGCGGCTGTCTGCGTGAACGCGGTACAGTACCAGTTCAACTTGGCCGTCATGGACGCCGCCTTCGAGGCCCGCGTCCCGTACCTGGACTTCGGGGGCCTCTTCCACATGACGCGACGCCAGCTCGCGCTGGACGAGAAGTACCGGGCCGCCGAGCAGCTGGCGATCCCGGGACTGGGCCAGGTCCCGGGGATCTCGAACGTCCTCGCGATGGAGGCGACCCAGGACCTCGACCGGGTCGACTCGCTCGTCATCCGTGACGGCTGGCGCGACCTGACGGTCAACGGGCCCGAGATCGTTTTCACCTGGTCCCCGAGCACCTTCCTCGACGAGATGGTCCTCCCCGCCGTGGTCTTCGAGAACGGAGCCTACCACGACCACCCTGCGATGAGCGGGGCGGAGGAGTACGAGTTCCCGCCGCCGGTCGGCCGGACGCGGGTCTACCGAACGCTCCACTCCGAGCCGGCGACCCTGCCCGAGAGCCTCCGGTCGAAGGGGATCCAGCACTGCGAGTGGAAGGAGGGAGGACCGGGGATCGAGCTCCTTCGGACGATGGCGCAGCTCGGTCTTGCCTCCGACCGCGCGGTCGACGTGAAGGGCCAGCCGGTCGTCCCTCGGGAGTTCACCCTCGCCCTGCTGAAGCGCGAGAAGCTTCTCGGCGCCCCCGAGGGCGTCGTGATCCATGACTGGGAGGTCTGCGACATCGAGGTGCACGGCACGCTCGGAGGACGTCCCGTCGTACGACATGCCCTCGCGCGGTTCCCCCCGCGCCCGGATTGGAACCTCACCGTGACCGAGTATGCGGTCGGTGTCGCGGGAGCCGTCGGTGCCGAACTCATCGCCACCGGTCAAGTAAGCGCGAAAGGAGTGGTGCCTCCGGAGCGATGCGTTCCGCCCGGTCCGTTCCGTGCCGCGCTGAAGCAGCGCGGCATCGAAACCGCGATCGTGCCTCCCGAGCCGTCGCTCCCGCCGGCGCCGGCCCGTTAAAAACGAGCTCTCGCGGGGCTTTTTCGAGCGCTTTTGGTCGTTTGAGGCAGAATAATACCACCTAATTGCAGTATTTTGGCCATCTAATACGCGGTCCGTGCTGCCGTTCAATTCGGATTGGGAAACGGAAATCCCTCTCAGGTCCCCAGCCATCTATATATATCCACCACCGGGTCGCAACTTCGCACTCTGATGAGGTACCTATGGCGGAGACCAAACCCGCCCCTCTCACTGGCTCGAGCGAGCCCGAGGACGGCCCGGACCGTACCTCCCGGGGCGACCGCCTAACCCCCGCCCACGCGAGCGGCGGGGAGGTCGACACTCATCCTCCCACCCCGGCCCCCGACATCCCGCCCACCACCCCCGCCAAGGAGAAGGCGGAGCCGAGAGAGAAAGCGGAGCCCAAGGAGAAGGAGTCGAAGGAGAGCCGGGAGCCGAAAGAGGCGGCTCCGGTGGCGCCGGAGCCCCCGGAGACCGAGACGCAGCCGCTGCCGATCTCGATCGCGCGCCTCGTCCCGAAGCTGAAGAAGAGCGCCCGGCTCTTCGCGGAGGGCAAGAAGCACATCCCCAACTCGTCGAGCTCGCTCATCCGGGTCGCGTCGTACGACCCCTGCCCGCCGTTCATCGCCGCGGGCAAGGGCCCACGGATCTGGGACGAGGACGGGAACGAGTACCTCGACTTCAACCTCGCCTACGGCTGCCTCATCAACGGGCACGCTCCCCGGGAGCAGGTCAAGGCGATCCAGGAGCGGGCCGAGCTCGGCCTCCACTTCGCGGCGCCGACCGCGCTCGAGATCGACCTCGCCGTCCTCTTCCAGAAGATGGTCCCGAGCGCCGAGCGGGTCGCGTTCTGTTCGAACGGCTCGGACGCGACGATGAACGCCATCCGCATCGCGCGTGCGGTGACCGGGAAGGACGCGATCCTCAAGTTCGAGGGCCATTACCACGGGCAGCACGACTATGCGCTGATCAGCGCGGAGGCGCCGCCAATCGTTGCCGGGCTCGACGAGTACCCCCGCCCGTTGCCGAACTCCGCGGGGATCCCGCCCGGGGTCACGGACTACGTGATGGTCGCCCAGTACAACTCGCTCACCTCGTTCGAGCGGATGGTCCGGCGGTACCGCGACCGGCTGGCGGCGGTGATCCTCGAGCCGATCATGGCGAACTCGGGCGTGATCCCGCCCCTACCGGACTATCTCAAGCGTCTCGTGGAGATCGCGCATCAGAACGAGCTGCTCGTCATCTTCGACGAGGTCTTCACCGGCTTCCGCGTCGCGCCGGGAGGGGCTCAGACCCTCTACGGGGTCGAGCCGGACATCTCCTGCTGGGCGAAAGCGCTCGGCGGCGGCGTGGCGATCTCGGCCGTCTCGGGGAAGAACGAGTACATGGAGCTGATCGCCCCCGGGCGGATCTCGTTCGGTGGGACGTACTTCGCCAACAACCTCTCCCTCGCGGGGTCGCTCGCGAACCTCAAGATGCTCCACCGGGGCGGGGAGGACCTCTACGCCCGCTTCGCGCGGATGACCACCCGGCTCGAGAAGGGGATCGAGGAGGCGGCGCGGGACACGAAGGTCAACGTCCTCGTCCAGTCGGTCAACGGGATGCTGCAGTTCTTCTTCACCCGCCGGAAGAAGATCCAGAACTACCGCGAATCGCTCCAGATCGACTGGAACCTCTACCTCCGCCACCACCAGCTGCTGCTCGACAAGGGGATCTACATCCACCCCGACAACTACGAGCGGATCACCTTCTCGAGCGCCCACACCGACAAGGACATCGAGAAGTTCATCTCGGTGATCCACGAAACGTTCGCCGAGCTGAAGACGCTCCCGCGCGATTACCTTCCGTAACCCCCCACGGGCCGAATCGGTGCATTAATAGCCGAGACGACCTCGCGGATAGGATGGCGGCCCTCGCGGCGCCGGCCCCCTGAGGGAGGGTGGGAGTGGGTCGAAACGCTAGCGACCTCTTTGTCTTCGTCGGGAAACGCCTCGTCCAGCTTCTCCCCGTTCTCCTCGGGATCGTCATCCTCACGTTCTTCATCCTCCACGTCGACACGAACGGCATCTGCTACGCCGAGAACCCGCACGCCGGGCGCGGGACGATCGCCGCGTGCGAGGCGACGTACAGCCAGCCGATCCTGAACCAGTTCGGGACGTACTTCTGGGGGCTCATCCACCTCCAGTTCGGGGCGTCCTACCAGGGGACCCCGGTGGCCCCCATCATCGCCCAGCGGCTGCCCGCGACGCTCGAGCTCGTGCTCGCGTCGCTCTTCCTCATGGTCGTCATCGGAATCCCCCTCGGCGTCGTCGCCGCGCAATACTCGGGTCGGTGGGCGGACCACCTGGTCCGGTTCTTCTACCTGAGCGGATGGGCGACCCCGACGTACCTCGGCGCGGTGATCGCGGCCGTGTTTTTAGGGCCTGCTTTAGGTCTGCCGTCCAGCGGGGACTACTCGACGACCAACCTGCCGTTCCCCCAGTACACCCACATGTCCGTGCTGGATGCCCTGATCGCGGGCAACCTGCCGTACACCGTTGACGCGATCCAGCATCTGATCCTGCCCGCCTCGGTCCTTGCGTTCATCAACATGGGCATCGCGACCCGGATGACCCGCGCCTCGATGCTCGAGATCCTCCCGCTCGACTTCGTCCGCTCGGCCCGGATGAAGGGACTTTCCGAGTTCTGGGTGATGTACAAGCACGCGCTCCGCAACGCCCTCATCACCACCACGACGGTCCTCGGCGTGACCGCGGGCGGCCTGCTCTCGGGGACGGTCGTGGTCGAGGAGGTCTTCTCCTGGCCGGGCATCGGGGAGTACGCCTACACCTCGATCGGGGGGAACAGTTCGGTACCGAACTTCGACGGGGCGATCGCGGTCGCGATCATCTTCGCGGTCGGGGTCGTGGTCGCGAACCTGATCGCCGACATCCTCTACGGGATCCTCGACCCCCGGGTGGAGTGGAGGTAACCCCTGGCCGCCCCCGCGACGAACCGGACCGGCACCCTCCTCCAGCGCTCCCGCGCAAGCCTCGGGGTCCTCTGGCGCGTCCTCCGCGCCAACCCGCTCTCGCTCGTCGGCTTCCTGCTCGTGGCGGTCATCTGCCTCGTGGCGCTCCTCGTGCTCCTGGCGCCCCACCTGCTCGTCCCGTACGGGCCTCAGGTGGAGACGGGCGTCTACAACCAACCCCCCTCGTGGAACCATCCCTTCGGGACCGACGGGAACTCCTTCGACATCTACTCGAACACGATGCTCGCCCTCCCGCTCGACCTCGGCATCGGGATCTCCCTCGCCGGGGTCTCGATGCTCTTCGGCGGGACCCTCGGGCTCATCGCGGGGTTCTACAACCGGCCCGGGAGCCTCCAGGGGGCCGCCTCGGTCACCATCCTGCGGGTCACGGACGTCTTCCTCGCCTTCCCGAGCCTGATCCTCGCGCTCGCGATCACCCGGGTCGTCGGGATCGGGGTCCTCCCGGTGATGTTCGCGATCGGCGTCACCTGGTGGCCCTACTACACGCGGCTCGTGCGAGGGGAAGTGCTCGCGCTGCAGCACCTCCCGTACGTGACGGCCGCCCGGGCCGCGGGGGTCTCGGAAGGACGGATCCTCCGGCGCCACATCCTCCGGAACCTCCTCGAGCCGCTCGTCGTCTACTTCACGCTCGACATCGGGACGGTCCTCGTCACCTACTCGACGATCGGCTACATCGGCGTCG
>JASHYQ010000138.1 GCA_030042955.1 Thermoplasmata archaeon | reverse complement strand
GCGGCCGATCAGGATCTTGCGCGGCGCGTGGATGGTGAGCAGGTGCTTCGCGTCGGTGTTGATGGCGCACATCTCGGCGCCCTGAATCCCCTCGTCGACGCAGCGGTTGATGGTGTTCGACCCACCTCCCCCGCATCCGATGATCCGGATGTTGACCTTCAGCGTCTCCGCCAACTTCGCCAGCTCGGCGTCGTCAGCGCTGCCGTAGGCCGGCGCGGTCGGCTTCTTCTCCTCCACCAGGTTCTGGCTCTCCTGGTGCTTTGCAATCGCTTCCTGGATGATGGATTTCATCGTTGGTACCCCATCCTGTTTGTCAGACGAGCGTCATACGCTCTGGGCAAGCACTCGGGGGGTTGATAGATAAACGTTTGCGTTCAGAGGACGGTCTCCTCCGGTCCACCTCGGTCGTCGAGGTCTCTCCGGGCGTAGGACCCGTCTGCCAGCGGCCGGAGGGGCCCGGCTCCGACTCCAAGAGGTGAAGGCGGCCCGACGGCTGAAGGCGCCATGCCCGAGTTGGAGAACCCCGTAGAGAGTCCCTGCTTCGGATGCGGCCCCGCGCACGCTCGCGGGCTGCGGCTGCGCTTCGAGCAGGTCGTAGGGGAGGACGGAGTCCCCGAGGTGCAGAGCACCTTCGTCCCGAAGCCGGACGAGGTCGGCTGGCCGACGCTGTTCCACCACGGCCTGCACTTCATGGTGTTGAACGAGGTGTCGTACTGGGCCGCCCTCACCCTCTCGGGCAAGGTCTGGGTGCTGGCGGGGCCGGCTACCTACGCCACCGACCGGCTCCCGCGGGTCGGGGTCTCGCACGTCGCCCGGGCTCGGATCCTCCAGCAGGAGCCGGACCGCCTTCGGATTCGGGCGACGACCGCGACCTCGGAGGGGAAGCCGTGCGGCTCCCTCGAGGCGAACTGGCGTCCGGCGAGTCGCGCGGTCGTCGAGCGGGCGAAGATTCCGCTCCCCGACTATCTGTTGGCGGACCTAGCTCCCTGAGCGGTCGCGAGCTACACGACCGATTCGTGGCTCTTGACCTCGCCCCGGAGGATCAGCTCCGCTTCCTCGGACGGAGAGAGCGGCGGGACCTCGACCCCCCGGTACATCCGTTGATTGATCCGCTCCACCCGGTGGTACAGCCACTCGAACTGCCCGAAGATCAGCGGGTCGCGCCACGAGGTCCGCCACTGGCCGATGAAGTCGACGGGCTGGCGCAGGCGCGTGTAGTAGGCGGTGACGTAGCCGCCGAATCCCGACCAGACCATGCGCTCCTCGAGGACGTTCTCATGGGTCAGCGAACCGAGGGTCTCGAACAACCGCGGGACTTCGAGGTGGGGGAAGTCCCCCACCGGGTTGAGGAGCCAGGTCGCGAACTGGGCGCGGGCTCGCCGCATCTCGCGTGAGTCGAACCGGTCGCGCATCTCCATGACGGCGTTGGCCGAGTTGAGATGGCGGGCCGACCGGGTCTGCCACCACATCAGGATGAGCGTGCCGACGACGAGGGCCCAGGTGCCGATCAGGCCCCAGACGGCCAGGTTGTACCAGTCGATCGAGAGTCCCATCCGACCTGCCTCGAAGCCTCGAGTCGGGTCGAGGCAAGCGGTCCCCCCTTAAGGCGGCCACGCTGGCGGGCGGTCGCCGAGGCGAGCACGAACCCGCCCCGGGTCGCCCACGGATTTATCCGACCCCGCACTCTGCGACGCCCGTGGAATCGTACTTCCGGGCCATCGAGTCGGAGGTCGACCGGGCCTACGCCGTGGCCGATCGGGCCCGGGCCGAGGGGTTCGACCCCGAGACCTACCCCGAGATCCCGCGAGCGCAGGACATGGCGATGCGGGTCGAGAAGCTGCTCGCCCACCTCGGCGTTGAGGGCATCTCGACCGAGATCCGGGCGCTCGCCGAGAAGCTCCCCCGGGAGGAGGTCGCGGTCTCGGTCGCGCGCCGTCTGGCGAGCGACACCTCCCGCGGAGGAACGCTCGCGACGCGGGTCGACGCGGCCCTCCGGGTCGGCCTCGCCATCCTGACGGAAGGGATCCTCGTCGCCCCGCTCGAGGGGCTCGCCGAGGTCCACCTCCCGGACGGCCCCGACGGGCCGTACATCGAGCTGTACTACGCAGGCCCGATCCGGGCGGCCGGAGGGACTGCGCAGGCGCTCAGCGTCCTCCTGGCCGACATCGTCCGGCGGGACCTCGGCCTCGCGGCGTTCCACCCGGAGCCCAAGGAGGTCGAACGGTACCAGGAGGAGATCCCGCTGTACAAGTACCACCAGCACCTCCAGTACGTGCCGACCGCGGAGGAGATCGCGCTGGTCGTCGGCCACGTCCCGGTCGCGATCTCCGGGGAGGCGACCGAGGGGGACGCGGAGGTCAGCGCCTTCCGCAACCTGCCCCGGGTCCCGACGAACGGGATCCGGGGCGGCGCCTGCCTCGTCATCGCGGAAGGCCTCTGCCAGAAGGCGGCGAAGCTCCGGAAGATCGTCGACAAGCTCGGGCTCGAGGGGTGGGAGTTCCTCTCGGAGCTGGGGCACCACACGGACGACGAGGAGGAGAGCCGGACGCCGAAGTATCTCCAGGACTCGGTCGGTGGACGGCCGGTCCTCGCCCATCCCGGCCACCCGGGGGGGTTCCGCCTCCTCTACGGACGCTCGCGCACGACCGGGCTCGCCGCCTGCGCGGTCAACCCGGCGACGATGGTGATTCTCCAGCACTTCGTCGCGATCGGCACCCAGGTCAAGCTCGAGTACCCGGGCAAGGCGACCGCGATGGCCGTCTGCGACACGGTCGAGGGGCCGATCGTCGAGCTCGACGACGGGACGGTCACCGCGGTCCACGAGGCCGACCGGGCGACCGAGCTCCTGCCCCGCGT
>JASHYQ010000137.1 GCA_030042955.1 Thermoplasmata archaeon | reverse complement strand
CCGATGGGCGTGGGATCCCGGCCTTCCGGCCCGGCCAGTTCAACATGCTGTACCGGTTCGGCACCGGCGAGGTCGCGATCTCCATCAGCGGAGACCCGAACCACCCGGACGAGCTAGTCCACACCGTTCGTTCCGCAGGGAAGATCACCTCCGCACTGACGAAGACCATGCCCGGGGAGACCCTCGGGGTCCGAGGCCCGTACGGCGTCGGATGGCCGCTGGAGCTCGCCGAGCACCAGGACGTGGTCATCGTGGCCGGGGGCCTTGGGCTCCCTCCACTCCGCCCGCTGCTGTACGAGCTGCTCGCGCACCGCGAGCGCTACGAGCGGGTCGAGATCATCTACGGGGCACGCTCGCCGAAGGACCTCGTCCACTACGACGACGTGCAGAAGTGGCGCGCGCGGGGGGACCTGCGGCTCCAGGTGACGGTCGACGCCGCCGGACGGGATTGGTACGGGGACGTCGGGCTGGTCACCGCCCGGATCCCCGACGCTCGGTTCGACCCGCCGCATACGGTCGCCTTCCTCTGCGGACCGGAGATCATGATGCGTCTCACCGCCCAGGCCCTCGCGACGCTCGGGGTGCCGGAGAGCGCGATCTGGCTCTCGATGGAACGGAACATGAAGTGCGCCATCGGACTGTGCGGCCACTGTCAGTGGGGCCCGGCGTTCGTCTGCCGGGACGGACCGGTCTTCCGCTACGGGGACATCAAGCGCATGTTCTCGCTCCGGGAGGTCTAGCATGGCGCGGAAGAGCCGCCCCCGGGTGGCGGTCTGGAAATTCGCTTCGTGCGACGGCTGCCAGCTCACGATGCTCGACTGCGAGGACGAGCTCCTCGCGGTGGCGGACGCGGTCGAGATCGCGAACTTCCACGAGGCCTCCCGCGCCGTCGTGGCGGGACCCTACGACCTCTCGCTGGTCGAGGGGTCGATCACGACCGCCGAGGATGCCCGACGGATCCGCGAGGTGCGCGCGGAGTCCCGCGTGCTCGTCACGATTGGGGCGTGCGCGACGGCCGGTGGGATCCAAGCCCTCCGGAACTTCCAGGATGTCGAGGAGTTCCGTCGGGTCGTCTACGCCCACCCGGAGTACATCTCGACCCTCGCGACCTCGACCGCCATCAGTGACCACGTGCCGGTGGACTTCCAGCTGCGGGGGTGCCCGATCAACAAGGCGCAGCTCCTCGAGGTCATCTCGGCGTACCTGGACGACCGTGCGCCCAACGTCTCCACCGAAAGCGTCTGCATCGAGTGCAAGCGGCGAGGGAACGTTTGCGTTATGGTCGCTCAGGGGACCCCCTGCCTCGGGCCGGTGACCCAGGCGGGGTGCGGCGCGATCTGCCCGGCGTTCCACCGGGGGTGCTACGGCTGCTTCGGCCCGATGGACACCCCGAACGCCCCGTCGCTGATCAGCAACCTCAAGGGACTCGGCATGGAATCGTCCGCCATCCTTCGGGTCTTCCGGACCTTCAACGCGGCGGCGCCCCCCTTCCGTGCGGCCAGCGACTCGGTGAAGGAGAGGAAGGCTGCCCCATGACGGACCGCACGATCTCCGTCGACTACCTCGCCCGCGTGGAGGGGGAGGGCGCGCTGAAGGTCCGTATTCACGGCTGGAACGTGGAGGAGGTCGAGCTGAAGATCTTCGAGCCTCCGCGCTTCTTCGAAGCGTTCCTTCGGGGCCGGTCGTACCAGGAGGCCCCCGACATCACCGCGCGGATCTGCGGCATCTGTCCCGTCGCCTACCAGATGAGCTCCTGCCACGCGATGGAGCAGGCGCTCGGGATCTCGGTCGGCGGACAGCTTCGTGAGCTGCGGCGGCTCCTCTACTGCGGGGAGTGGATCGAAAGCCACGCCCTCCACATCTACCTGCTCCATGCGCCGGACTTCCTCGGGTACCCGGACGCGATCCGGCTGGCGAAGGACCACCCGCTGGCGGTCAAGAAGGGACTGAAGCTCAAGAAGACCGGCAACGCCCTGATGTCGCTCCTCGGGGGCCGAGAGATCCACCCGATCAACGTGCGGGTCGGTGGGTTCTACCGCGTCCCCTCCAAGGAGGAGCTGGAGGCGTTCCGACCGGAGCTCGAGTCCGCACTCGAGCTGGCGGAGGAGACCGTCCACTTCGCGAACACCATGAAATTCCCCGACATCAAGGAGGACTACGAGTTCGTCTCGCTCCGTCACCCGAGCGAGTACCCGCTGAACGAGGGCGACGTCGTGTCGAGTGCGGGTCTCGAGGTCCCTGCGAGCCGGTTCGAACAGGCGTTCGAGGAGGTCCATGTCCGTCACTCGAACGCGTTGCACTCCGTCCGGAAGGGCGGAGGGGCGTACCTCGTCGGACCGCTCGCCCGGTATGCGCTCAACTACGAGCACCTTCCGCCCCGGGCGACCTCGCTGGCGCGGGAGGTGGACCTCACCCCTCCGGTCCGCAACCCGTTCCGCAGCATCCTCGTGCGGGCGGTGGAGATCGTGTTCGCTTGCGAGGAAGCGCTACGGATCATCGAGCAGTACGACCCACCCGAATCGCCGTGGGTGCCCCCGCCCGTGATCACCTCCCCCTCGGAGGGCTTTGCGGTCACGGAAGCCCCGCGAGGGATCCTGTACCACCACTACCGCCTGGACGCCGCGGGGCTTATCGAGGACGCCAAGATCGTCGCCCCCACCTCGCAGAACCAGAAGCGGATCGAGGAGGACGTCCGGCATCTCGTCGGCCGCTCGGTGCACCTCGACGACACGGCCCTGGGGTACGAGTGCGAGCGCGCCATCCGCAACCACGACCCGTGCATCTCGTGCGCGACCCACTTCCTGAAGCTCGACGTGGTCCGGGACTGACGACCATGCCGCCGACCCGTGCCCCAGCCACGACCCCGCGCGAGCCGGCCCCGCCGCTCGTGATCGGATGCGGCACCGAGCACCGGCGAGACGACGCCTGCGGCCTGGCGGTGGCCCGCGCGCTGCGACCGGCGCTCGAGGGACGGGCGCGTGTCCTCGAGTGCGACGGAGAAGCTACCGCGCTCCTCGACCTCTGGGAAGGGGGGGACCTGGTCGTCGTCATCGACGCGCTGAGCTCGGGGAAGCCTCCCGGGTCCGTGCAACGGGTCGAGGTCGGCGCCGACCCGCTCCCAGCCTCGCTCGCCACGACCTCGACCCACGGCCTCTCCCTGGCCCAAGGAGTGGCCCTCGGACGTTCCCTCGG
>JASHYQ010000136.1 GCA_030042955.1 Thermoplasmata archaeon | reverse complement strand
GGAGTCCTGCGACCTCCTCCCCCGAGAGAGTCCGTGCGAACGCCGGGTAGTACTCCAGATTGTCGACGGCCCCGGCGACCTCGCTGCGCGCCTCGTAGAGGACCTTCCCCATCTCTCGTGTCATCAGGCGGGCGAGCTCCTCGGTACGCGCCCGCAGTCGATCCGCGGCCTGCAGGAGGATCTTGCCGCGAGCCGCTGCCCCCATCCGCTCCCAGGCGGGCTGAGCCCGCGCCGCGGAGTCCATCGCGGCCTGGGCATCGTCCTTCGTCCCCCGAACGACCACGCCCACTCGAGAACCGTCGGCCGGGTCGGTCACGTCGAACGTCGAGCGTCCCTTGGGCAAGACGAACTCGTTGTCGAGGAAGCAGCCGCGGACCTCAGGAGCAGGCATGGGGGGTCCATGGAGGGAGGACCTATACGGGTGGCGACGCCGCCAGGGAGCCGTGGGCGGCCCCGCGCTCACTCGGCCGAACGGATCCGCTCGAGCTTGGCGAGGAACTCCACGCCCTCGCCCGTCTTCATCCGCTGCCCATCCTCGCGGAAGAGCGGGAGGCCCGCTCCGGTACAGGCGGCCTCGGGCGGCCGGCCGTCCAAGAGGAGGCGTACCGCGCGCTGCTCGCGACGGCTGAGCTCCAAGCCCGAGAGCTGGAACTCTTCGAACGCCTCGTAGGCGATCGGGGCCACGACGCGGGCGATCTTCGCCATCTCGACCGCGTAGAGGCGGATCTCCTCCTGGGCATGGGGGTCCAGGCGGAGGAGGAGGAAGTGGAGCAGGTTGTGCAGGTTGGCCTTCCAGTACCACTGCGTGTAGTAGGCGACCGGTAGCAGGAGCCGGGCGGTCTCGCGGGCCACCCCGGCATTGAGGGCGGTCGTGTAGGCGGCGTACGTCTCCTTGGAGAGCCGCTCGAGGTCGCCGCGGAACCGTTCCACGACGGCGGAGGGAAGCGCCTCTCCTCGACCCTGCCGGTTAAGACTCGATTGGCGCCGGACCTCCTCGGGCGCGGGGACCTCGTACTCGTCAGGGACGACCGAGTACCGAGCGCTGTACTCGTTCACCGACGCGGTGCGGTGGCGAATGAACTGTCGCGCGACATAGATCGGGAGTCGAACGAGGAACTTGAACTCGACCATCTCGAACGGCGTCGTGTGCTGATGGCGCATCAAGTAGCGAATGAGCGCCCGGTCGTCGCGAAGGGTCTTCGTCCCCTGTCCGTAGGAGACCCGGGCGGCTTGGACGATCGCCCCGTCGTTGCCCATGTAGTCGACGAGCGCCACGAATCCGTGGGCGAGGACGGGCTGCCGGACCCCGATCAGCTCGTCCGCCTCGGGAACGGACGGGCGGGCCATCGGCGCTTCCGTATCGGCCACGTGCCCCCGACCACGAGCGCGAAATAAAGGCGCGCCCCGTGGGGAGCCTCCCTCCTGCCCGGGCCCGACCTCGGGCTCCTACGGGCTCGCGCGGGCGCCGGCGCCGACTTTGGCCAGGGCCGGAGCGGTCGAGACGAGGTGACGGCCGAGGCCGAGCTCCTCGGGGCTCGCGCCGAAGGCGAGGCCGACGACCTGCGGAACGTGGAAGACCGGCATATCGAGCGAGTGCCCGACGGCCTTCTCCGCCTGGTTCTGGTAGGCGTCGAGCGAGAGATGGCAGAGCGGACAGGGGGTCGCCATCGCGTCGGCGCCGTGGACCTTCGCGTCATCGATCTGGCGTCCGGCGATCCGGCTCGCGGTGTCGGGCTTGACGAATTGGATCGGGAAGCCGCAGCACATCACGCGTCCCCGGTAGTACACCGGCGTCGCCCCGACCGCCGAGAGCAGGTCCTCGAAGGCATGGGGTTCCTCCGCGCTCTCCCAGTTGAGCTCGTCCGCGGGGCGCAGGAGGTGACACCCATAGAAGGCCCCGATCTTGAGGCCGCCGAGCGGGCGCACGACCTTCGCCCGGATCTTCTCGACCCCGATGTCCTCGGTGAGCACCCGCAGGAGGTGCTTCACCTTCGTCGTTCCGCGGTACTGGATCCCGAGAGGCGCGAGCGCGGCATCGACCCGGGCTTTCACCTTCGGGTCCTGGTATCGGAGGTTGGCGAGGGTGAGCATGCCGGTGCAGGTCGAACAGACCGTGAGCAGGTCGAGCCCGGCCCCCTCGGCGAGGGCGAGGTTGCGGACGTTGAGCGCGACGGTCAGGACCTCGTTCGCCTCGTCCGAGAAACCTGAGCCGCAGCAGGAGAACTTCGGGAACTCGACGAGCTCGACCCCGAGCGAGCGGCAGACCCACCGCGTCGCCATGTCGAGCTCCTTGCCCGACGCCTGGGCGACGCAGCCGGGGTAGTAGGCGAGCCTCACGGCTTCTCCTCCGGACGGTCGAGGGCCTCGTAGATCTTCTCGACCTCGTCCATCCCTTCGATCCGGTGGGGTTTGCGAATGAGCTCGGGCCGCTTGCGGACGATCCGCATCCCTTGCGGCAGCTGCTCCAGCACCCCGACCACCCCGGAGGTCTGACGGACCAGCTTCATCTCGTTCAGGAGCCCGCGGTCGCGGATGTTGTCCTTGAAGCCGATCGCGTGCTTGCTGCCGTGCTCGGTCCCCCCCTGGACGGCGACCGCCATCTCCTTCAGGTCCCGAATCCGCTCGGAGGGACGCACGTCCTTCGGGCACGCCTCGGTGCAGAGGTGGCACCTGAGGCAGAGCCAGAGCCCCTCCGTCTGGATCCGGGCTAGCCGGTCCTGATGCCCCTGGTCCCGCGGGTCGACGACGAACCGGTAGAGCTTGGCGAGCGCCATCGGACCGGGGAAGGCCGGGTCCGCCTCGACCGCCGGGCACGCGGAGAAGCAGGCGGCGCAGGCGATGCAGCGGGGGGTCTCCCTGAACCGCTCGACCTCCTCCGGCGTCATCGGGTTCTCGGAGCCCTCGGGCATCGGGTGGCGCGGGTCGAGGATGAGGTGGGGCTGGACCTTGTCGTAGTTCCGCCAGAACGGCTCCTGCTCGACGACGAGGTCCCGGAGCACCGACTGGTTCCGCATCGGCTCGATCACGATCCGCCCGTCCCGCGCGAGCTCGGGGCCGATCTGGGTCTCGCAGGCGAGACGACTCTTCGAGTTCACCTGCATCGCGCAAGAACCGCAGATCGCGCTCCGGCACGAGTACCGGAGGGCAAGGGAGGGGTCGATCTCCGCCCGGATCTTGAGCAGGGCCGTGAGGACCGGCGTGTGGGGCGCCAGGTCGAGGGTGTAGCGTTGGTACCGCGGGGCCCGGTCGTGTCCGGGGTCGTAGCGGTAGATGTCGAACGTCGCCTTGACCGTGCCTTCCGTCATCAGTACACTCGCTCCTTCGGTTCCCATCGCGTGTAAGCGACCGGCGAATACGAGAGCTGGGGGCCTTCCGCCGCGCGAACGGCGACCGTGTGCTTCATCCACCTCGCGTCGTCCCGCTTCGGGTAGTCGGTGCGGGAGTGGGCGCCGCGGCTCTCCGTCCGGGCGTAGGCGCCGACGACGATCACCTCCGCGAGCGCGATCATGTGGGCGGTCTCGAGGGCATCGGTGAGGTTGACGTTGTAGACCCTGGACTGGTCGACGACCCGAAGGTTCTTGGCCCGCTCTTTCAGCGCCCGGATCCGCCGGAGACCCTCGAGGAGGTCCGCCTCGTTCCGGTAGATGCCGACGTACCGGTCCATGGTCGCCTGCATCTCGGTCCTCAGGGTAGAGGGGTCCTCGCCGTCCGAGCGGCTCGACCAGGCCCGCCAGGGAGCGGTCGACGCGTCGAGGTCGGCGTCGTGGACCTCCGGCGCGGCGGCCGACTCGGCGTAGGCCGCCGCCGCCTCGCCGGCGAACCTTCCGAATACCAGGGTCTCGAGCAGGGAGTTGCCCCCGAGGCGGTTCGCCCCGTGGATGGAGACGCAGGCCGCTTCGCCGGCAGCGTAGAGGCCGCGGAGGTTCGTGGCCCCGTGCGAGTCGGTCCCGACCCCGCCCATCATGTAGTGCTGCGCCGGGTACACCGGGATCGGCTGGGTGACCGGGTCGATGCCTGCGAACGACCGCGCAAAGTCGCAGATCTCCTGGAGGCGGCTCTCGACCTTCTCTTTGCCGAGGTGCATCAGCTCAAGGTGGACCGAGCCGTCGGGGAATCCCCGCCCTTCGAGCACCTCGGTGAGGATCGCCCGGGAGACGACGTCGCGGGAGGCAAGCTCCAGCACGTGCGGGGCGTACCGGGACATGAAGCGCTCCTCGTTCGCGTTCTTGAGGATCCCGCCCTCTCCCCGGGCTCCCTCGGTGATCAGGATCGCGGTCTCCATGAGGGCGGTCGGGTGGAACTGGACGAACTCCATGTCCTTCAGGGCGGCTCCGGCCGCATAGGCCGCCGAGACGCCGTCCCCGGTGCAGCTGTGGGCGTTGGTGGTGCGGCCGTACACCCGGCCGAACGGTCCGGTGGCGAGGATGACCGCCTTCGCCCCGATCTGGGCAAAGTCGCCCTTGCGCCGGTCGAGCGCGACGATCCCCTGGACCCGGCCGTCCCGGACGATCAGGCTCGTAAGAGCCCACTCCTCGTAGAGCGTGAACCGGGCCGTACCCAGGTGCTCCCAGAGCGCCTGGAGCAGCGCAAGCCCGGTCCGGTCCGCTGCGTAGATCGTTCGGGGGAACCCGGCCCCACCGAACGGACGACGCGCGAGCGAGCCGTCGGGCGCCCGGCTGAAGATGGTGCCGAAGTGCTCCATCTCGACCACCGTCGGCCCGGCCTCGCGGCAGAACAGCTCGATGGCGTCCTGGTCACCGAGGTAGTCCGACCCCTTCACCGTGTCGTAGACGTGGGTGTCGACGGAATCCTCCTTCCCCACCGCCGCGTTGATGCCGCCCTGGGCCGCCCCCGAGTGCGAGCGCAGCGGGTGGAGCTTCGACACGATCGCCACGTCGCGCCCAGCCTCGATGGCGGCCAGGGCGGCTCGTTGGCCGGCCAGCCCCGCACCGACCACGACGACGTCGTGCTTCAACATACGACCGGGGCGGAGACGGCCTGAGTAATAATGGCTGACGCGTCCGGCCCCCGAAGGGGTCAACGGTCCACGAGGTCGCCCCGGGTTCCTCGGTGGTCGAAACGTAATCACTGCGTGAGCCCTTATATATCGCGCTCAGGTCGGCTTTTCACTCTCTGTCCCAGACGGAGTTCGAGCATGCAAGGTCAGATTAGTGCCATCGATGAGGACCGGCTCTTGAAGGGCACGACCACGATCGGTCTCGTCGCCAAGGACGGGGTCGTCCTCGCGACCGAGCGCCGGGCGACGGCCGGCACGATGATCTCGAACAAGCAGACCACCAAGCTGTTCAAGATCGACCAGAACCTCGGCATGACGATTGCCGGCCTTGTCGGCGACGCGCAGGTGCTGACGCGCTACCTCCGGGCGGAGGTCTCGCTCTACCGGCTCCGACGCAATGGCCCGCTCTCGACCGAGGGAGCCGCGACCCTGCTTGCGAACATCCTCTCCGGGAACCGGTTCTATCCGTACTACGCCTGGCTCATCCTCGGCGGCACCGACTCGAAGGGCGGGCACGTCTTCTCGGTGGACCCGGCCGGAGGGTGCATCGAGGACCGGTTCGTCTCAGTCGGGTCGGGCTCGACGTTCACCTACGGCATCCTCGAGGAGAACTACACCCGCGAGATCTCCACCTCGGAGGGGGTCGACCTGGCGCTCCGGGG
>JASHYQ010000135.1 GCA_030042955.1 Thermoplasmata archaeon | reverse complement strand
CCTACGTGGTCGTCGAGCTGGACGGCGGGGGCCGAGTCACCGGCTGGATGCCGACCGTGAAATCGGTCGACGGGCTCGCGGTCGGCGACCGGGTCCATTTCGTCCCGAGTTACAAACCGGGGGTCCAGTTCGCGAAGGAGGCGGACGCTTCCCCGTAGGGGTGACCGTCGGATGGTTGACGCTCCACCGACCGACGCCGACCGACCCTGGCTGAAGAAGTACTCCCCCTCGGTCCCTCCCCACGTCGAGATCCCGAACGTCCTCCTCCCCGAACTCATCGAGGCGAGCGTCCGCCGGTGGGGGAGTCGGAGAGCGCTCGTCTACTACGGGGCGAAGTGGACCTACGCCCAATTCTGGCAAGCGAGCGAGCGCCTCGCCGCCGCCCTGGCGAAGGAGGGGGTCGGCCCGGGTGACCGGGTCGCGATCTACCTGCCGAACTGCCCGCTCTACCCGATTGCGCTGTTCGCGGTCCTCCGGCTCGGTGCGACCGTTGTGCAGGTCAGCCCGCTTTACATCGGCCAGGACCTCACCCGGATCCTCCAGGACTCGACGCCGAAGGCCCTGGTCACCCTCGAGATCCTCTACCCGAACCTCACGAAGGTGCGAGGCGAGTACGCCGTCCCCGCGGTCTTCGTCGGCCGCCTCCGTGAATTCTATCCGTTCCCGAAGAGCCTCTTCGTGAACTCGGTGCTCCGGCGGTCCCACATGCCGACCGAGTTCCCGACGGACCCGTGGGTCCGCTCCTGGCACGACGCGATCCGTACGCCGGGGACGATCCCGGCGTGGCGCGGCGACCCGGCGACCTCGGTCGCGGTCCTTCAGTACACGGGGGGCACGACGGGCAAGCCGAAGGGCGCGATGCTCACGCACCGGAACCTCGTCGCGAACGTCATCCAGAGCAACACGTGGAACACGACCCGACGGTCCGGCACCGACGTCATCATGGCCGCGATCCCATTCTTCCACATCTACGGGTTGACGGTGGCGGTTCTGATGGGCCTCGCGGACGGCGCGACCATCGTGATCCAGACCCGCCCGGAGATCCGGGAGCTGCTCAAGCTGATCTCGAAGTACCGACCCACCGAGTTCCCCGGAGTGCCCGCGCTCTACAACGCGTTCAACCAGCAGCCGGACCTCGGCCGATTCGAGGTCCACTCGATCCGGTACTGCCTTTCGGGCTCGGCCCCGCTCCCCCTCGAGGTCGCCAAGAAGTTCGAAGCGCTTACCGGAGCCAACCTGGTCGAGGGGTACGGGCTCAGCGAGACCTCCCCGGTCACGCACGTCAATCCCGTGGAGGGGGAGCGGCGGGCTGGGTCGATCGGGCTCCCGATTCCCGACACCGACCAGGAGGTGCTCGACCTTGAGACCGGGACCCGGGTCCTCGGGACCGGCGAGGTCGGCGAGCTCGCGGTCCGCGGGCCCCAGGTGATGCTCGGCTACTACCACCAACCGGAGGAGACCGACCTCGTGCTGAAGGACGGCTGGTTCCGCACCGGGGATGTCGCCCGCCTCGACGCGGAGGGGTACGCCTACATCGTCGACCGGAAGAAGGACATGATCAACGTCAGCGGGATGAAGGTCTATCCCCGCGAGGTCGAGGAGGTACTGTTCCAGCACCCGGGCGTCGCGGACGTCGCAGCCATCGGGGTGCCGGACGCCGAGCACGGGGAGGTCGTGAAGGCGTTCGTCGTGCGGAAGCCCGGGGCGACCGTTTCCGCCGAAGAGCTCCAGGCGTTCGTCCGGGAGCGGATCGCCCACTTCAAGGCGCCACGGTCGGTCGAGTTCCGTGACTCGCTCCCCAGAACCGGCGTCCAGAAGGTCCTGCGACGCGTCCTCCGGGACGAGGCGATCGCCGCGGCGGCGGCGGCGGCCGCCCCGCCCGCCCCGGCTACAGCCCCCGCGCGATGAGGTCGCGCGAGATCACGAGCCGCTGGATCTCGTTCGTCCCCTCGAAGATCTCGCTGATGCGCGCGTCCCGGTAGGCGCGCTCGATCGGGGTGCCGCGGATGTAGCCGATCCCGCCGTGGATCTGGAGCGCCTCGTCGATGACCTCGCTGGCCCACTCCGAAGCGAGGCATTTCACGATCGCCGCCTCGCGGGTCTTCTCCGCGCGCTCGAGCCGCGTCCACGCCTTCGGGTCGGTCCCCAGCTGGTCCTGATGGGCCGCCGCGTGGTAGACGAGGTAGCGAAGCGCCTGGGCGCGCATGCCCATATCCGCGATCTTGAACTGGATCGCCTGGTACTCGCTGATTGGCAGGCCGAACTGCGTCCGGTTCTTCGAGAACTCGAGCGCCCGGGTCGTCGCCTCCTCGATCCCCCCGAGCGAGGCCGCGCCGAGGGAGACCCGGCCCACGTCGAGGGCGGTCATCGCGACGTGGAAGCCCTTGCCGACCTCCCCGATGACGTGCTCGGGGCCGAGCTCGACGTGGTCGAGGATCAGCTCCGCGGTCGACGTGCCGTGCAGCCCCATCTTCTTCTCGCACCGCCCGACCGAGAATCCGGGTCGGTTGGTGTCGACGATGAACGCCGTGACCCCTCCGTTCGGCCCGAGCTTG
>JASHYQ010000134.1 GCA_030042955.1 Thermoplasmata archaeon | reverse complement strand
CTCCGCTCACGAACTGGTCCCCTTCGAAGACCACCGGGTTGTCGGTGACCGCGTTCAGCTCCCGGCGCGCGACGTCGTCGGCGAACGCGAGCGCAAGCTGCACGGCCCCGAGGACCTGCGGAAGGCACCGCAGCGTGTACGGGTCCTGACCCAGCCACGACGCCCTCGGAACGGCGAGAGTGCTTCCGGCGAGCAGCGCCCGGAGGGCCGCCGAGGTCCGACGCTGCTCCGCAGAGTTCCGGATCTCCCCGAGCCGGTCGTCGAGCGCCTCCGGGTTCCCCTCCAGGGCGTCGAACGAGAGCGCGGCCGCCACGAGCGCCCCGTCCAGCAGGGTGCGGAGGTCGTCGACCGCGAGCGCGAGATAGGAGGCCATGAGGGCCGTTCCGTTGAGGAGGGCGACTCCCTCCTTCTCGACCACCTCGAGTGGGGTGATCCCCTCCCGGGCGAGCACCTCGCGGGCCGGCTCCGGCGCGTGCCCGGTGCGCGGGACGAACGCGCCCTCGCCCAGGAGCGCCAGGGCGAGGTGCGCGAGCGGCGCGAGGTCCCCGGACGCGCCCACCGACCCCTGCTCCGGGATCCACGGCACGAGGCCCCGGTTCAGGAGGTCGAGGAGTCGGTCGATCACCTCGGGCCGCACGCCCGAGTTCCCCCGGGCGAGGGAGTTCGCCCGCAGGAGGATCAGCCCGCGCACCACCTCGGTCGGGAGCGCGGGCCCGGTGCCGGTGGAGTGGCTCCGGATCAGCGAGACCTGGAGCTCGCGACGGCGGTCGGCCGGGATCGTCTGGTGGGAAAGCCCGCCGAATCCGGTGGTCACGCCGTAGACCGGGCGGTTGGTCGCCACGACGCGCTCGACCGCGCGCCGGCTGGCCGCGACGTGGGCCCGCGCCGTCGAGTCGAGCGAGACCCCACCCCCGCCGCGAGCGACCGCGAGGAACTGCTCGAGGGTGAGCGACCGGCCGTCGATGGGGAGCGCCTCGGTCATGGCCGAGAGGCTCCAGGGCGATGCGCCGTCCGGACCAGCCCCTGAGAGCCCCTAGGCCGGCAGGACCAGCTCGCCGCCGGGCTTCTGCATCGACGGGACCCGGCGCGTCTTCGCGCCCTTGGCCTGCCAGAAGAGTTCCGCGAACTCCTGCACCTGCTTGAGGAGCTCCTGCGCGTCGGTGAGGTTCGTCCCCTGACGCGTCTTCGACGCTTGCTTCATGATCTTCCAGACCAGCTCGTGGACCTGCGGGAACTTCGCGGCGTGGTCCGGGGTGAAGAAGTCGCCCCAGATGACGCGGACCTCGCTCTTGACGCGTTCCGAGTGGGCCTCCTTGACCGCCGTGTACCTCGCCAGCTTCGCGAAGGTCTCCTTGCGCTCCTCGGGCTTCGTGTCGGCGGTGGGAGGGACGAGCTCGCCGATCAGCTGGTCCATCCGGATCACCGTGAGGGCCGCGATCTGGGCTTCGTGAGGGTCGTAAATACCACAGGGAATGTCGCAGTGGGCGTAGACCGTGCGGGGGGGATGCACGGCGTCAACTAGTCGGTCAATCCACTCGCGAGGGGAGCTCTTCGCGGCCATGGTGCCGCGAGCCCCGGGGGTCGGATAAGGATGCCGGAACCGACCGAGCCGGGCCCTCTGGCACCCTCGGGAGGGCCGCTCCTGGGAGCACGGCTTCGGGGCCGGCGACGGGTTGTGGTCCAGGACGAAAGCATGCTCCCGACCCTCCGCCCGGGCGACCGCCTCCAGGTGGACACCCGCGCCTACCGAGACGGCGCTCCCAGGGTGGGGGACATCGTGGTCCTCGTCGACCCCGCCGACCCCGCGCGGTGGCTCGTGAAGCGCGTGAGCGCGGTCTCCTCCTCCGCCGGCACCGTCGAGGTTCAGGGGGACGCATCCGCGACCGCCCGCGATAGCCGTCACTTCGGACCGGTGCCGCTGCGGGCCCTCGTGGGCCGGGTCTATCGGTGCTACTACCCCCGCGAGCGCCGACGCGACTTCTGACCTCGGAACCGTCGCTCGGGAAAGTCTTATCCGATGGGTGTTTTTGCCACATCGATGGCCGCTTCGGCAACCCCGCCGCCCGCAACGTCCCCGTCAACGACTGCCCGTCCAGCCACCGGAACCTCCACCACCGTCTGGGTGGTCGCGATCATCGTGGTCGCGGCCGCCGTGGGCGGGGTCGGGTTCTATGCGGGCTACGAGTATCGCGGTTCCCCCGCGGCGACCCCGGCGACCACCGCGAACGACACGCTGTCGATCCTCGGCGCGGGAACGCTCGACACGATCTTCCCCCAGCTCGCGACCGAGCTGGTGAACGAGACGCCCGGCGTTACCGCGCCCTCCGCGCTCCAGACGTACGAGGGTTCGCTCGACATCACCAGTGCGATCACCGCGGGCACCGGCACGGCCGACGTCGCGGCGCTCGCCGACTACCGTCTGACCCCCAACCTGCTCGAGCCGAAGTACGCGAGCTACGAGGCGGTGTGGGGCCGGACGCAGGAGGTCCTCGCGTGGAACCCATCGAGCGTGACCGGCTTTGCGGGAATCAACGCGAGCAACTGGGCCTCCAAGCTGGTCAACACCATCCACAACGGGAGCAAACCCCTCGGGATCTGGAACGCGTCGACCGACCCGAACGGCTACAACGAGATCTTCAGCATGATGCTGTACGGGATGCTCTACGACGGGGGGAACACGACCGCGGTGACCTCGAGCTTCTACCTCTCGACGCCGGGGAAGCCACTCGCCCCGAATCCCAGCATGGCCATCCTGGAGCACGAGTCGCAGGCCGCCCTCGACCTCTCGTCAGGGGTCGTCTCGGCCGTGATCACCTACCAGTCGTACGCGGTCGTGAACCATCTGACGTACGTGGCCTTCGACCCGGTCACAGGCCTCTATTCGAACTCCACGACCGCGCTCGCCGACTACGCCAAACTGTCGACGCTCATCGTGAACTCGACGGGGTCGATCGTCCCGGTCGTCCCCGCGCCCGTGCTCTTCTCGATTACCGTCCCCCTGAACGCGCCGAATCCGGCGCTCGGAGCGGCGTTCATCCATCTCCTGCTCTCGCCGAAAGGGGCCTCGATCATCTCGGCCGGCGGCGCCTTCACGCCGATCTACCCCGCGTGGTCCGATAAGCCGTCCGCGGCGCCGTCGATCCTCCAGCCCGACCTGGTTCCGCTGCCGGCTTGGGCCGTGACCATCTTAGGATGAGCGACCGGGGCGAAGGGCCCCCGGCCGTCGCCCCACCTCGCCGCCGCTGGCGCACCGGTCCGTACTGGCTGGCGCTCCAGCTCGTCCTCTCGGGGTCCCTGCTCCTCCTGTTCATCCTCCCGATCGTCGCGATCTTCACCTACGCGCCCGTCTCCCGCCTGGTCGACGCCGCCGACAACGGGGCCGTGCGCACCGCCATCTGGTTCACCCTCTACGCCTCGGGCATCGCGGTCCTCGGGGCACTCCTATTCGCGGTGCCGCTGGGGTACCTGCTCGCCCGCCGCCGGTTCTACGGGCGCTCGGTGGTCGAGGCCACCGTGGCCCTTCCGGTCGCCGTTCCGCATCTTCTGGTCGGGCTCGGACTCTTCCTCCTGGTGGTGCCGCACCCGGGAGGCCCCATCTACGAGCTCACGAAGGCCCTCGGGATCCCGATCTACGATTCGATCTGGGGCGTGGTCCTCGTCATGGTCTTCGTCAGCGCCCCGTACACCGTGCTGGCGAGCGACCTCTCGTTCCGGGCCGTGGACGACCGGGTCGTCGAGGCGGCCCGTTCGCTCGGGGCCGGGCCGGCCAACGTCTTCCTCCTCGTCTCGCTCCCCCTCGCGCTGCGTGGCATCGTCGCCGGCCTGCTCCTCACCTGGGCGCGGGCGGTCAGCGAGATCGGCGGAATCCTGGTGATCGCCTACTACGTCCTTCCGGGCGGCGTGTACACGGGTCCACCCACGTCGACGATCTCGGTGTACGTCTGGAGCCTTCTCCAGTCGGGTGACATCACCGACGCGGCGGCCGTGAGCTCGCTCTTCCTCGTCATCGCGTTCGTCCTCTTCCTCGCCGTTCGGCTCTGGGAGCGGTCCGGCTGGGTCCCGTGGCGCCGGGGGGAGCTCGCCCCGTGACGACGTGGCGGGTCGAGGGGGTCGAGTCGCAGCTCGACTCGTTCCACCTCGGGCCGGTCGACCTCGAGCTGAAGCCGGGACGCGCGGTCGCGGTGCTCGGGACCTCGGGCGCCGGCAAGACGACCCTTCTGCGGACCCTGGGCGGATTCCTCCCCGTTCACCGGGGCCGGATCCTCCGCGACGGCGTCGACATCACCGACTGGAGGCCGGAGGAGCGGGACCTCGGCTACGTTCCGCAGGGCCTCGGCCTCTTCGCGCACCGGACGGTCGAACGGAACGTCCGGTTCCCGCTCGAGGTCCGGGGCCGCCTCGACGCGGCGTCCCGGACCCGGGACCTGCTCGAACGGTTCCACCTCACTCCGCTCCGCCACCGCTACCCGGCGCTGCTCAGCGGCGGAGAGATGCAACGGGTCGCCCTCGCCCGGGCGCTCGCCGCCGACCCCGAGTTAATCGTCTGGGACGAGCCGTGGCAAGCGCTCGACGTCCAGGCGCGGTACGAGTTGGGACGCGTCCTCCAGGAGCTGCGCGAGACCGACCGGGTGCCGGTCCTGGTCGTGACGCACGACCCGTCGCTGGCGTTCTCTCTCGC
>JASHYQ010000133.1 GCA_030042955.1 Thermoplasmata archaeon | reverse complement strand
GGGGACATCGCCGGGCTAGGGCACCCGGGTTTCGTGCTTCAGGTGACTCGTGACGTGGCGAACGCCAGATCGCCTAGCGAACGTCGAATAGACGGAATGAGGAGGGACCGTCGAGAATCTGTTCCAAGTGGTGTTTCGTGATGACCGACCTCGTAGCGTCCACGCCCCGGTAGAGGGCGTCTTCGTTCTCGAAGATCGAAAGGGAGACCTGCGTGGGGCCGTCTCTCTCTGTAAGAACGTACGCCGCGATGCAGCCGGGCTGTTGTCGTAGAGCGGCCGCGTGCTCGATTGCAGCCAGAACCAGTTTCTCTTCCCCGCCCTTCCGAGCAGTGTTAGTTGCCATCCCGCAGAACATACCGACGCTCCCCCATCCGCGTAAGCTGCTCTATTCCATAACCGCTAGGACTCATCCACCGAGAGTGAGCCAATCAGGCTCGGGGCTGCCATCGCCGGCTCAAGCGGAGGCCGGTCGATGAATTGGGCGAAGCGAGCAGCGTGGGCCGCGAAGCAGGTGCCGGAGCAATCGGGAAGCTTTGCAGGAGCAGCTCAAGTCCCCGAGCGGTCGGAACAGAGATGCGACGCTTCTCTGATGAGACGTCGTTGAAGGAATGTCGGAAGGTGTAGTCGAACCCTCCGGGGGTTCAAATCCGCTCCCGAGGACCGCTCCGGGTCCCGCGTGACTGCGTGCTTCCCCACGGCTAAGGTTGTAGAATCGCGTCGAGTATGCGCTTCTCGGATTTCCGGAGATGCTCGACGACGGTCGCGGCCCGCATGCCAAGGCCCCGACCCAACTGCTCGGACGTGATTCTTCTCGGAACGTCGTAGAACCCTAGCTCGTACGCCACTCGGAGTACCTCAGCTTGCTTCTTCGTGAGGTGATCGAGCAGCGAGACGGCAAACTCTGCCTCCTTCAACGACAGGATGCGGTAGCGAAGCCCTCGTGCTCGCGCTTGACCTAGGATGTCACGAAGCTGGCGAGGGTTCCCGGCAAAGGTGAAGGTGAGCTTCCCGTCGTGGTACCTCAGGGGACTCAGCAGGTACCCCGTGCCCGGTTTCAGCATCTCTTCCCCAAACAGCAGGGGGCCCGGAGGGCCGGGCCGTCTTCCCCGGGGGTATCGCTTCAGGAGGACGATCGACGACCCGCCCTCCTGTCTCAGCAGCTGAACCTGGGTGGGCACGGGGTCGCCCCGGAAAAAGTCCTCGGGCTTCGTCCGAGGGTCCTTCGGAGTGATTCGGCTGATGCCTGCGAACTCGTTCCGGTCGTAGCGCAACAGGGACAAGATCTCGAACGACCGCAAGTGTCGAGCGAAGCCCCTCTCGGTACGTTCCACGAGCTCGGGGCCGTAGAGCTCCACCACGACCTTGCGCATCGATGCGCCCTCTCGGTCACGGACCATCGGGGAGGCCCGCAAAAAACCTAGCCCATGAGGCAGCAGCGGGATTCCGTCCGGGGCCGTTCTCTCCTTGGAGGCACGGATGGCTACCGAGGGCAGTCCTCGGCCCGCGGCATCATCGCCGTCGAATCCCACCGGTACACCGTCCTTCGATCGTAGCTACGCGAATCGAACGCTCGTTCTTCTCGCGACCCTGGGCGCGCTCATCGGCTACATCGACATCATGCTCCTGCCGGCCCTGCCCTCCATCGCCGTAGAGTACCACGTCAGCATTGCCCAGGCGAGTCTGCTGATCTCGCTCTACACCGTCTGCGGCGTGGCCGTCTTGCCGATCGTCGGCAAACTCGGCGACATCTACGGGAAGCGTCGGGTGCTGCTCTACGTCCTAGGAATCTACCTCGCGGTCGCTACCACGACATCCTTTGCACCGACCTTTGAGCTGGTGTTGATCTCGAGGTTCGTTCAAGGAGTGGGGCTCGGCGTCTTCCCTCTCGCGTTCAGCCTCGCGCGAGAAGTGTTTCCCCGACCCCAGGTCCCTCGAGCCCAGGGACTCCTGAGCGCGGTGCAGATGTCGGGGGGGGCCGCCGGCATCCTGGGCGGCTCCCTCGTCACCTCGAGTTTCGGCTGGCAGGCGAACTACCACCTCGCTCTGCCCTGCATCCTCGGACTCACCGTGATCGCGTTCCTCCTGGTCCGGGAGTCGCCGTACCGAAAGCCGGGAACTCACCTGGATTACGTGGGAGCGTCGTGTCTCGGTGCGGCGCTCACGGCTCTCGTCCTGGGCCTTTCCGAGGGTGCGACCTGGGGATGGACTTCCCTTGCGACCGTCGGCATGATCGGAGGGGGGTTGCTCGCGCTCCTCCCCCTGTCCCTCTACGAGAGCCGGCAGAAGGAACCGGTGTTCGACCTGCAGCTTCTTCGTCAGCGCAACGTCCTCGTTGCGAACATGGCCGCCCTTCTGTATGGGGCCGCGGCCTTCGTTATGTTCCAGTCCATCACCTACTACCTGCAATTGCCCCGACCGATCGGATTTGGTCTGAGCGTTTTCGGGACCGGATTGACGATGATCCCCTTGGTCGTCGTGATGCTCCCGGTCGCGCTCGTGGTCGGGAGCCTGATCCCTCGATACGGCGTGAAGCCCTTCCTCGGTGCCGGTGCCGTCATCGGGATCGCTGGATTTCTGCTCCTTTCCGTGAGCGCCAGCCCCACGGAGGTGGGAGGGTTCCTGACGGTCTTTGCCCTCGGGGCGGGGCTGATCGGCGTCTCGAGGCAGAGCCTCCTCGTGCTGTCGCTGAGCAAGGCGGAGATGGGACTGGGGACGTCCTTGAGCAGCTCGTTCTTCTATATCGGGCAGAGCCTCGGCGCTCCCCTCAGCGGTGCGATTCTGACGACGTACGTAGCGACCCAATCCGTCGGTGGGCACGCCGTCACGCTCCCGACGAGTGGGGCCTTCGAGTACTGCTTCTACGCTGCCGTCCTTGTCTACGTCCTGCTGGGCTTGCTCGCGATGTTCGCCCGAGAGGTGATCGGCCGACGCGCGCGTCCGGTCGATTCCTCCCTCAGTCTTCCCAAAAGTCATGAGGGATAGAGCGCAACGGCCCCTCGCTTCTGGGGGGAGGACCTGCACCCTCCGGGGGTTCAAATCCAACGAAGAACCGGCCGGTTGAGGTCTATCGCCGGTAGATCCTGCGGCGGTGGTCGACCCTCTCCACCGTGATCACTTGCTCCGAGGGCGAGAGTGCTGCCACCAAGCGATAGTCCCCCACACGGAGCTTACGTTCGTCCGCGCCGACGAGCCTTTCGAGATAGTGGTCCGGGTCGGCCGAAGCCCGCTCCAAGCGGTCGACGACTCGGCGCGCGCCCGCTCGATCCAGCGACCTTAGGTCACGAATTGCCGTTTCGGTCCACTGGATCTTCCACGGCGTCAGAGACCCAACCGCTTCCTGACGAGATCGTGGGGCGTCGTTCGCCCCGCGCGAATGTCAAGTCGGGCACTGAGGAGCCCGATACGGAACGAGTCGGTGTACAATCCCTCGTCGTCCCCCTCCGGAACCAGGGTGATCAATTTGTTCAGCAGTTCGTCGTAGGTCTCTCGTGGACTCGTTTTGAGGGCTGCCAGCTTTTGCCGGGTGGAAGAGGACAGCTGGATCGTGGTGATCATTGGCTATGTGATGCCATATGGCTAACATATAGCTTTGTACGCTCCAGAGTGATGAGAGGGGTCAATCGAGCCGAACTGCGCCGTGCGGCAGGAGGTAACAGTTCCCTCTCGACAAGGTCGCCGCGGGACTCGAACCCTCCGGGGGTTCAGAGTGAAATGTCGGAGGGGGACCGTACGAAAGCGTTCAAATCCCCCCACCCCCACCGTACTGAGAATCTAACCTTGCCACCGCGAGATGGTAGGTTCGAGTTCTAAGCAAGCATCTCCGGATTGCTCCGGGGCCAGGTACCCGGGTCCGGCAAAACGCTTCGTAGGTGTCCCCGCAGAGTCTCCCAAATGATTATTGTAGGTGCCGGTCCGGGTCCCTATCTTGGCGCACCATCTCGGGGGGAGCCCGGTGGGAGACGTTGACCCCGAGCCGTCCCTCCAGCTCCGCCAACTGGTCGTGAGAGGTCAACTCACTCTCGCCGCGGTGCGGGCCGCCGTCGAGTTGGGTATCGCGGACCGGATCGGTGGCGATACTCGGGCATCGGACGATCTCGCCCAAGAGCTCGGGGCGGACCGACTCAGTCTCTATCGGCTCTTGCGGGCGCTCACGGTGCCGTTGATTGTGGAGGAACTCCCCAACCGTCGTTTTCGCCTCCTTCCGATGGGGCAGTCTCTGCGAACCGACCGACCCGGCTCCGTCGCCCCGTTCGTCCGGCTCATCTTAGGACCGTACCGAGCCCGCGCATTGGAGATGCTCGACCAAGGGGTGCTCTCCGGTCGGGTTCCAGCCGAAATGGCTCATGGGGTCCCTTTTTTCGACTACCTTGCGGGGCATCCGGAGGAAGCTGCCATGTTCAACG
>JASHYQ010000132.1 GCA_030042955.1 Thermoplasmata archaeon | reverse complement strand
ACCGAGATCAGGGTCATCGTGAGGTTGTAGTACACCTTGCGGATCGGTTTCGCGAACGCCCAACCGTAGGCGTAGCGCATACTCAGGCCGTCCGAGGTGTCGGTGAGAACCATCCCGCATGTGAACATGAATGGCAGGACGAGAACCATCCAGAGCGGGAAGCCCACCGAGGCCGTCCCTACTGTGACCGTGATCGCGATGAGCGTGACCTCGGTCGCGGTGTCGAACCCGAGTCCGAACAGGACGCCGACAGGGTAGATCTGCCAGGGCTCGTTGACGAACTTGAACAGCCAGTTGAAGTAGCGGTTCATGAAGCCCCGGCTGTTCAGCTGGGCCTCGAGCTTCGCGTTGTCGAGGGTCCCGGCCCTCAGCTGCTTGAAGATGAGATACACTTCCCAGAAGATCAGGAAGTTGATCAGCGCGATGATGTAGAGGAATCCGCCCGAGATGGCGGTCCCGAGCACCGCGCCGACCGCGGCGAAGGTCGGGTACGAATTGAGGATGAACCGGGCCGCCACCACGAGACCGACCAGCATGCCCATGACGATCGTCGAGTGACCGAGGGAGAACCAGGTGCCGACCGTGTAGGGCTTCTTGCCCTGTTGCAACAGTTTTCGCGTCGTGTTGTCGATCGCGCAGATGTGGTCCGCGTCGACGCCGTGGCGGAGCCCTAGCGTGTACGCCAAGATGCCGAGGCCGATGAAGATGCCGAACGTCCGGCCGACCCAGAACGTCAGCGCGAGACCGAACGCGGTGGCGGCGATGATCCCCGCATAGATGAACGCCGCCCCCCTCTTCTCCCTCGGACCGAGAACCCACTGGTTGGTGTTCTCCGTTGTTGCGCCGGGCAGGCTCGCGGGCGTGACCACGGGGTGGGGACAGGGGTTCGCTACTTAACCATTATGTCGTGTTGAAAAATCGTGCTACTGGCGCTCACCGACGCCACGAAGCTTCGGCTCCGCGCAGTCCCCGACGTCCGAAGCCAGTCGCCTCCGCCGTCGGGGTCACTTCAGGGCCTTCGTCAGGGCTCCCAAGGCCGCCGTCAGATCGTCGTCGTGGAGGAGGAAGATCGTGTCCGTGTAACAAGAGAGGGCCTCGACGATGTTGATCCCTTGGGCCGCGAGAACACCGGAAAGATGGCGGAGCAGGCCCGGCGTCTGTTCGATGCTCTCGGGACTGGTCACGGCCACCTCGACCAGGTTCTTGCGAGTCGAAATCAGCTGGTTTCCGCGCAGCGTGTGGAGGACGCGGGCGACCGAGTCCTCATCCACGATCACGACGGTCCCCCGCGACACCTGGATTACCCGGCAGAGCAGGCTCTCGTCGAGGAGCTCCTCGACCACGTCCCCGAGCCGTTGCAGGACCTCGGCCCCCTGGCTAAGGGTGAGGGCGGCGACCTTGGTCCGGGTCTCGATGCGGCTCTTGCGCAGCACCCGACGGACTCCGGCCTCGCGGGCGCTTTCGCCCCGGCCGTGCGGGTACCTTCGGCAAGCGGCGAGGATGGCGTCGCGCGCGTTGAGGCCGAGGTCGGCCGAGATCCTTCGAGCGATCGCGGAGTGATTCCCGATTCCCATGCGGATCGCGTCTCCGAGCGTGGGATGCGCGTCGAGGTACTCTCGCACCTGCTCGGCGATCGACGGGGAAGACATGTTTGTTCAATTTTAGACAAAAGTGCCCAAAACTGTCCAACGACGGTCGCATCCTATAAAACGGTGGTCCCCCGTCCTTCGCGATACTCGGAGGCCGTCGTTGACCCGCTCGAAGGTGGTCCTTGCCTACTCCGGGGGACTCGACACCTCGGTCGCGATCCCCTGGTTGCGCGAACACAAGGAGGCGGACGTGATCGCCCTGACCGTCGATGTCGGTCAGCCGGTCGATCTGGAACGCGTCCGGCAGAAGGCGCTCGCCTCCGGGGCCGAGAAGGCCTACGTCCTCGATGCGCGACGCGAGTTCGCGGAGGAGTTCATCGCTCCCGCGCTCCGCGCTAACGCTCTGTACGAGGGGGTATACCCTCTCAGCACGGCCCTCGCCCGACCCTTGATCGCCCGCCACCTCGTTGAGGTGGCCCGTCACGAGCGCGCCCAGTTCGTCGCCCATGGCTGCACCGGTAAGGGCAACGACCAGGTCCGATTCGATCTCTCGACCACCGGGCTCGCCCCCGAGCTCCAGGTCCTCGCCCCCGCCCGGGAATGGGGGATGACTCGGGAGGACGAGATCGCGTACGCCGATGCCCATGGGATACCGGTCCCGGCGACTCGGGCCTCGCCGTACAGCACGGACGAGAACCTTTGGGGCCGATCGGTCGAATGCGGGATCCTGGAGGATCCGTCGGTCGAACCGCCGGAGGAGGCCTACGGCTGGACCACGGCACCCTCGGCCGCGCCGGCGGAAGCGGAGTACGTGAAGATCGGCTTCGAGGACGGCTTGCCGGTCCGCCTCAACGGTGAGCCCATGCCGTTGCTCGAGCTGATCCTCGAACTGAACCGGAAGGCCGGAGCCCACGGGGTCGGGCGAATCGACCATTTGGAATCCCGCGTTGTGGGGATCAAGTCGCGCGAGGTGTACGAGTGCCCCGC
>JASHYQ010000131.1 GCA_030042955.1 Thermoplasmata archaeon | reverse complement strand
GAAATAAGGTTCTGTAGGGCGGAACTGGTCCGGCAGTGACTTCTCGGCTCGGTCAATCCAGGCAATTCTGTGACGATTGGGCCAGCCGTTCTCGGGTTCGCCAAAGAGCGACCACGGCCACAGCCAGCCCGAGCACGGATGCGACTGGCACCGTCCCCAAAGAAACGGGGAGCCGGAAGAAGGACGTCAGTTCCCCGTAGGTAGTGTGGTCCAGCTGGATTGTCCATCCGGGCGACGCCCCAGTAGGGAGTCCGTACGTTCCGAACACTCGGTCCATCAGCGGGCAGTAGGCTGCGCTGGTCGGGGGCCATCTCCCGCTTCTGCCAGCTCTCCTGCGACCAAGAGGGTCGAGAGATGGAGCGTGATCAATCCGACCGCCGTGGCCAGGGAAGCGTCCCGAGGAGAGGGGTCAAGCAGAACGTCGACCATCGCATTCGAAGGGAGCAGAGACCGACGGCGCAGTCCGGGATGGGGACTTCATCCTCAACCGCATAATTCGTGGCGTCCAGGACCACGATAGTGCTCACGCCGGCGCTGGTGCTCCATGCACCAAGAAAGAAGGCAGCGACCAGGAGTCCGCGCACCAGCATGGCAATCAGGACGACGGTGGGACCGGCTCCCCGCCGCCGCCAGTGCCCGGCTGCCGGCAGTGGAGAGTATAGCGTACCCCGACTTACGCCTGGTGGGCACCGCGAATGACAGAGGGCGGATCGAAGTTCTCCCACATGGTCGTGCTCATGTTCGAGAATCGGTCGTTTGACAACGTGCTAGGGTATCTGTACGAACCCGGCGAAGTACCGTCCTTCGAAGGAGTTGCCGGCCGGAGCTTCTCCAACCCGCTACCGGTCGACGTGACCGGGGGGCCCTCGCAGACCGTACCGGTCCACCCGGCCCTCACCATGGACACCCCGGACCCGAATCCGGGCGAGGAACTCCCCCATGTGAACACCCAACTGTTCGGCACCGTTTTGCCTCCCTCGAATCGCTTCTCCAAGATCGATGACATGCAGGCGCCCTACAACAGTCCCGCGGCTCCGACAAACCCACCGAGCATGACGGGGTTCGTCGCCGACTACGTCAGCGAATTCCGTCTCGAGATGGGGCGCCTGCCTTCCTACAACGAGTGCGCCGAGATCATGGGCTGCTATACTCCGGCCCAACTGCCGGTGCTGAGCGGTCTCGCGAGGGGGTTTGCCTGCTTCGACCACTGGTTCTCCGAGGTCCCGACCGAGACGTATCCGAATCGCTCGTTCCTGCACGCTGCCTCGTCCTCGGGATACGTCCTGAACCATCCTCCTGGAAAATTCGAAGCGACCAACGACGCGCCGACCATCTTCGAGAGGCTGCAGTCCGCAGGCCGCACGTGGAGAGTCTACATCGACCCGGAGCAACTCGTCCCCGCGACCGCCCTCATCCACGCGCGAAGGCTTGCCCCCTACTTTGCCACGCACTTCTCGACGATCTTCGACTTCTATGAGGATGCTCGGACCGGGAAGCTGCCCGACTATGCGTTCATCGAGCCGAACATGTTCGTCCCGCACTCGGACATGCATCCCCCCGGTGCGGCCATACTACGAGAACTGCTTCATGCCCCGCCTCCCGAGGCGATGACGCGGGGCGAGCACCTCCTTGCGCGCGTGTACGACGCGGTCCGTCTATCCTCCTCGACCAATGGGTCCAACTCCGCGAACACCCTTCTCCTCGTCACGTTCGACGAGCACGGGGGGACGTTCGACCACGTCCCCCCTCCAGGGGTCCCCGCACCCACAGGCCTGCCCCGGGAGGAGCTCGGCTTCAAATTCGATCGTTCCGGGTTGCGGGTTCCCACCGTCGCGATCTCAGCCTGGGTCGACCCGAGAACTGTCGTGCGCCAGGAGTTCCGACATACCTCGGTCATCCGCACGCTTCGAGAGCGTTGGTCCCTCGGACCGCCTCTGACTGAGAGGGATGCCACCGCTCCCGACATCGCACCCCTCCTCAGCCGGGCGGCTCCTCGAGCCCCGGAGGAGTGGCCGACCGTTTCGGCCAAGCCTCTCGGCGTGTTTGGGAGGGCCCTCGAGGAGATGGACCACCCTCTGAGTCGGCTGGAGAGGGAGCTGGTTGGAGAGGCCCTCGCGCACGAGGCCTCCGTCGAAAACCGTTCCCAACCCGTAGACGTGGAGGCTCTCAGCCGGCGGGAAGCGCGCGTCCACCTCTCGCGAATCCAGGGGAAGATCTTTCCAGGCCTGGCGCACGGTCGGAAGGGCTAGCGATCTCTCCGCTCACCAGGCCCGGTTCACACGCGTCCCCCTCTCGCGAGAGACGGGGTAATACCCCGAGGGCAACCACGATACCCGTGCGCCGGAGGAAGGCAATCAACGGGTCCCGAGCAGCTGAATCAAGCCGTCTGCGAGGGTGACCCGCCAGCAAGCGTAGTCGTGTCCTCCGTCGAACTCGTTGTAGCTCACCGGGTACCCTTTCGCCACGAGGACATCTCGCAGGTGACGAACGCTCCCGAGGAGCGAGACGCCGGTCGGCGGGAACACCTTCCACTCATACTTGCCAGCGTCCAGATAGAACTCCAGTGGGACCCTTCGGCGCCGGGCGAATTCCCGAATCAGCCAGCCCGGCTCGGCCCCTGGTCCCTCGGGGGTCCACAGGAACGCACCGGACTGGGCAAGGACCTTGCCGAAGACACCGGGATACCGTAGTGCCACGTAGGCCGCCATCAGCCCGCCAAGGCTCGACCCGGCGACTACGGTTCTCGAGGCGCTCACCGATAAGCCATACCATCGACGAAGGGATGGGATGAGTTCCTGCTTCAGGAAGGCAGCGAACTCGGGTCTGCAGAGCAGCTCTTGGTTGCGTACCTCGGAGGGGTTCCCGACCAGAACCACCACCGTAGGGCCGATTCGACCCTCCGAGACGAGACTCTCAACTATCCGGGGGGTAGGGATTGCGTGGAGGTAGGTGAATCCGTCGAAAAGGATGAGAAGGTTGTACCTCACCCTCGCGGGGTCAAGGTCGCCCGGTAGGCCAACCCAGACGGACCTGTCACGACGAAGCAGCTGGCTCCTAATGTGGCGCAGTTCCACCATCCATCGAGACCGTGGTCTCGTCCGCGCCCTCCGATCGGAGGGAGCGCCGGGGAGTTCCAAGACTGATGTCTCCGCCGGAAAATCCTCGGGATCCTCGGGATCTTTGGGGAACGTCAGCGTCTTCGGATTGCACGGGTCCAGCTGGAGCGACCTGAAGTAGCTGGCCCACGCCTTAGGGGTAGTGTCCGCCTGGGGGGGCGGGCGAGCGGCGAAGGCATACGAGGCCCGGGTTCCTCTCGGGAGGTGGAGAGAGAGGTACCAGACCCTTCCGGGAACGAGCGGTCGCATTGGGGCAACTCCCCATAGATCCCCAGACGCCGCGGCGTGGGCAACCGGGGTGTAGAGGAAAGCTGTCCGTAGTGCCCGAGTCGGCCGCCAGACGAAGCTCACCAGGAGACTCTCGGGGGCCTTGGGTACTCGTTCGACTATCGGAGCGCCGGATTGGACCAGCCTGTTCCAGTCCCGGTCGAGAGCATCCTTCTTCCCACCTACCGCCGCTCGCCGGAACAATCGAAGCCGGTGGCTCTCCAAGGGTTCCACGGGCGTAGGAGGGAGGACCTCGAGTTATACCGTTGCCGGTCCGACTGCCCTCACCTAGGCAGTTAACTCGACGAGCGCGAGCGCCCGGGCTCAACACTCACGCTGAAACCGGGGCCACCGGGCTGCTTGGGGCTCCCAGCTGTGTGCAACGCAGGATCCATCCTCCGCATGGAGTTCCTTATGGCCCCCCTCCCATCGTTTGAAGACGGCCACCGTCGGGGGCACATGCTCCGATTGAAGCCGATAGATGAAGCCGACTTCGGCCCGTTCATGGAGAACCTTCTCCGCTCGTCCGCTGCCGAGCAGATCCGAACCGGTCGCTGGACCGATAAGGAGGGGCGCGAGGCCGCGCTGGTGCCCGAGAAACCTCGCGAGGCCACGGAGCAGAAGGGGGACTCTGCGAACCGCGGACTTCTCTGGGGAGATGTCTACTTCTTTCCTGGGGGCTGATACTTGATCTTGCCTGCTTTGCCCAGGGCTTCCACGAACTCCTTCGCCGAGTAGAGCCGGGTAGATTTCGTCGAACGAAGGGTGCCGCTGGCGATGGCCGCCATCACGACCGCGTTTGCCGACGCGTCGTCCGGGAACTCACTGATGATCGTTCCGTCGTACTCGCCGGTGTGGTAGTGGAGCGAAATGACGCGGCCGCCAGCCTGTTTCGCGAGCGCCTCGACCGCGCCGGTTCGGTCCTCAGGGTTCTGCAACAGAGCGGCGAACGATTGCGGGGTGTAGGAAAACTGCAGCATGTAGTGCGGCATAACACGGTTCTTTCGAAACCCTCACCTCAGGGCTTACAAGTCTATTCCACCGATATAAGTTACGGCGGGCCCGGCTCCACACCGATAGTGCCGAAACGTGCCCCCTTTGCACCGTTGCATCGGTTCTTATGCAAGCGACCTTGCACCCTAAAGGTCGGGACTGACCTCAGCGTGGAAAACCCTTGGCGTGGGAAAGGCTCCCCCCGGCTGGGGGCTGAGCTTGCCCGAGCGGAAGGGGCCCGTTTCGGTCTGGCTATCCTATCAGTCCACCTATTGAACAGGTTTGTTCCGGGGCCTGCTCAGGCCCCGGAACTGGGCTTCGCGCGACAGTCGAGTCGACTAGCTCCCTACAATCGTATCGGTACAGGAGTACCCCCAGAGAGTGAGGCAGTCGTTCTCGTAGTAGAACGGGGCGACGGACGGGCTGATGATCGCGACGTGGGAGAGGGTCACCGTCGTGTTGGCGCTATACGCAATATACGCGACCCCATATTCCCCACCAATCACTGTGTCGTGGGAGAAGGTGTAGGCCCCGTCGCTCCCCGCCAGCCCGTAGTATTGGTTGTTCACGAAAACGTTGTGATTCTCGACACAACCGGGGCAGCCGTACTGGATCATTAGCCCGATGTCGTTGTTGGAAATCAGGTTGTTCGCGATCGTGGTTCCCAAACCTGCATCAGCGACGTCCCAAATCCCAAGTCCCTGAGCTTGGTACGCCCAGTCCGGACCACACGTTTCCGGCGCCGCCTCCGCGGGCACGCAGTGGAATTGGCTAATCGAATTGTACTCGATCGTCGCGCTGCTGCCGTCCATCCCGATTCCAGAGCCCCAC
>JASHYQ010000130.1 GCA_030042955.1 Thermoplasmata archaeon | reverse complement strand
GAGGCGAGCACCAAGGCGACGAAGTCCCGGAAGGAGGAGCTCGTCGAGGAGATGCCGTTCAAGAAGCTCCTGCTCGCGAGCGAGGAGGCGAAGGCGGTCCAGATCAAGGGCGTCCCCGGTATCCGGCGGGCGCTCATCCGCCGCGAGAAGGACGAGTACGTGGTCTACACCGAGGGCTCGAACCTGGATGGCGTCCTCGAGATCCCCGGCGTCGACGGCTCGCGGACGACGACCAACTCCGTCTTCGAGATCTACCGGGTCTACGGGGTCGAGGCGGCCCGCGCCGCGCTCATCTACGAGGCGAACCGGACGCTCGCCGAGCAGGGGCTCGGCGTCGACATCCGCCACCTGATGCTGGTCGCCGACCTGATGACGAACGAGGGGGACATCCGGGCGATCGGACGCCACGGGATCTCCGGGAAGAAGTCGAGCGTGCTCGCGCGGGCCGCCTTCGAGATCACCGCCGCGCACCTCCTGCGCGCGGCGATCATCGGCGAGGTCGACGACCTGAAGGGGGTCGCCGAGAACATCATCGTCGGCCAGCCGATCACTCTCGGGACCGGTGCCGTGAACCTCGTCTACCGTCCGCTCGCGAATGCCCCGAAGCCCGCGCCGCCGGCCCCGCCGTCCGAGCCCGTGGCGGCGGAGGAGGGAACGTAGATGGACCTAGCCCACGCGCTCAAGCTCGCCCTCGACACCGGGAAGGTTAAGCTCGGCGTCGAGGAAACACGGGCCGCCGCGGAGGCGAAGAAGGCCAAGCTCCTGATCGTCTCCTCCACCTGCCCCGACCCGAAGCTGAAGACGGACCGGGCCATCGGGAAGATCCCGATCTTCCACTACCCGGGCACCGCCGTCGAGCTCGGCCAGGCGTGCGGCCGTCCGTTCCCGGTGAGCGCGATGGCGATCCTCGACGCGGGCTCGAGCGCGATCCTGACCCTCGAGACGTAGGCCGGGCGGGGGCGGGAACCTTTTCTCTCCATGGCCGAGGTCGCGTTCGACAACGAGACGATCGGCTACATCCGCCTCTTCGAGGAGCGGACGGGGGCCCGCGTGCGGGACTGCCTGGAGACCGAGGAGAAGCTCGTCTTTCTCGTCTACCCCGGTGACGTCCACAAGGCCGTGGGGCCGGGGGGCGTCCTCGTCGACCGCCTGAAGGGGATGCTGAAGAAGGAGATCCAGGTCGTCGAGTACTCCGACGACCCCGAGGCGCTCGCGAAGAACATCTTCTACTGGTACTCCCCGAAACGGGTCGACTTCGCGCCGAAGGGGAAGGGCCGCCACGCGACGGTCACGGTCGACCCGGCATGGAAGGCGCGGGCCATCGGGAAGGCGGGGAAGAACCTCAAGGTCGCCCGGGCCATCCTCCTCCGCCACTCCGACATCGTGAGCGTCAGCGTCGCGTAGGCTCCGGCCCGCGTCCCTCGCGGGCGGTCAAGGATATGCTCCCCGCCGGTCTTCGCGGCGCGTGCCCGCGCCCCACCCGCGGATCCGCGCGGTCCTGTTCGACCTCGGCGGCACGCTCGTCGAGGAGTGGGACTTCAACTCCCTCGCCGAGCTCGCCCGCCGGCTGTACCTCGACGTCCACGCGGACGACCTCTCCCACCATTACCTCGAGGTCGAGCGGACCCACGACGCCCACCCACCGCCCGGGGACCGGGAGCAGCACCAGGTCGAGCTCTGGCGCGCCGTGCTCTCGGCGGCGGCCGGCCGGGAGCTCGAGCCCGCGGTCGCGGTGAGGTTCCTCCGCCTTCGCGCCGAGGAGGAGCGACCGGTCCACCTCTACTCGGATGTCCGACGGTGCCTCGACCGTCTGAAGCGGCCCGACCGGGCGCTGGCCGTCGTCTCGAACTCGACGAGCGAGGCGAGCGTCCGCCGGACCCTCGACCGCGGCGGGATCCTCAGGTACTTCTCGCGGGTGGTCTCCTCCGGGACGGAAGGGTTCGCGAAGCCGGACCCGGAGATCTTCCGTCGGGCGCTTCACCACCTCAAGGTAGAACCCGGGGAGGCGCTCTTCATCGGGAACCTCGAGTTCACGGACGCCCGGGCGGCCCGGTCGGCCGGCCTCCACGTCCTCTGGCTGAACCGGCACGGCCTAGGTCTCGGCCTCGACCCTCCCGAGATCACGTCGCTCCTCGAGGTCCCGTCCTGGGTGCGTCGATTCGAGCGCGGCGCGAGCTGACCGGCCGCCGAGCCCCCGTCGAAACCCTCATGGGCGGCGAGGCTACCGAGAGACCGAGGGGCCCCATGCCCGGGCACGAGTCTTCGAGGAGCCGCGGGACGACGACCGGACGTTCGGAGGAGGCGTTGGCGGACCCGGAACCCCGGATCCCCCGCTTCTCGCTCGCCTACATGGACCGCTCGACCGACCCTTCGGCCGATTTCTACCGGTACGCGGCGGGGACCTGGGTCCGGGAGAACCCGGTGCCCGCCGACAAGTCCCGGTGGGGCGGGTTCGACGAGCTCTTGCAGCGCAATTTCTACGTCATTCGCTCGATCCTCGAGCAGGCCGCCGCGGCCCCCGACGGCCCCACCGACCCGGTTGCGCGTCAGGTCGGGGACCTCTTCGCCTCGGCGATGGACACCCGACGGCTGGAGGAGCTCGGGTTCGAGCCGCTCGCCCTGGACTTCGCTCGGGTCGAGGCAGTCGGCTCCGTCGAGGAGCTCTACCGGGTCCTCGCCGAACTGCACCGCGAGGGGGTCGACGGGTTCTTCGAGAGCTACGTCTACCCCGACAAGAAGGCGAGCGGGGTCTACGCCTTCTACCTCGACCAGGGGGGTCTCTCGCTCCCGGACCGGGAGTACTACCTCGACCCCCAGTTCGCGCAGGTCCTCGCGGCGTATCGGTCCCATCTCGACCGCAGCTTCCGCTCGCTCGGGGACGCTCCCACGGACGCGGCCGCGGCCGTCGAGGCCGTGCTCGGCATCGAGACCGAGCTCGCCAAGGCAAGCCGCACCCGCACGGAGCTCCGGGACGAGGACAAGAACTACCACCGGGTAACGGTCGCCGAGCTAGCCGAGAGGCACCCGGCCACGCCGTGGAGGCAGTATCTCGGGGACCGGGAGGTCGGCGGGGCCCCGCACGTCGTCGTGGGGCAACCGGAGTTCTTCGATGCCCTCGAACGGCTCGTGACCTCCCGGCCGCTTTCCGACTGGAAGCAGTACCTGCGTTGGCAGGTCCTTCGTTGCAGCGCTCCGTTCCTGCACGAGGCCGCGGAGGCGGAGTGGTTCGACTTCTTCCACCGGACCCTGGCAGGGCAGCAGGAACCCGAGCCCCGGTGGAAGCGGGCCGCCCTGGTGGTCGACTCCTGTCTCGGGGAAGCTCTCGGGAAGCTGTACGTGGACCGGGCCTTCCCGCCCGAGGCCCGCGTCCGGATGAGAGAACTCGTGGACGACCTGCGCGCGGTCTTCCGGGACCGGCTCGCGGGACGGGACTGGATGGGCGAGGCCTCCCGGCAGCGAGCCCTCGCCAAGTTCGCCCGCTTCACCCCGAAGGTCGGGCACCCCGAGAAATACCGGGACTACTCCTCCGTCCGAATCGACCGAGGGGAGTACCTCGGCAACATCCGTCGGGCCCGGGCCTTCGAGGTCCACCGCCAGGCCGTCCGGGTCGGTCAGCCCGTCGACCGGACCGAGTGGGGGATGACGCCGCCGACCGTGAACGCCTACTTCAGCCCGGTGCTGAACGAGATCGTCTTTCCCGCCGGGATCCTCCAGCCTCCCTTCTTCGACGTGACGATGGACGATGCGGTGAACTACGGCGGCATCGGCGCCGTGATCGGCCACGAGATCACCCACGGGTACGACGACCAGGGTCGGAAGTTCGATGCCGACGGCAACCTGAACGACTGGTGGACGGAAGAGGATGCCCGTGAGTTCGAGCGCCGGGCCCGCCAGGTCGTCGAGGAGTACAGCCAGTTTCAGCCGCTCCCCGGCCTCTCCCTGAACGGGGAGCTCACCCTCGGGGAGAACATCGCGGACCTCGGCGGCCTCAGCATCGCTTACGAGGCGCTCCAGCGACGCCTGGCCCAGGAGCCGGCCCGGCGAAGGACCGTCGACGGCCTCTCCCCGGAGCAGCGGTTCTTCCTCTCGTGGGCGCAGGTCTGGCGGCAGAACTGCCGGGAGCCCGAGACGCGTCGACGGGTCGTCATCGACCCCCACTCTCCCGGTCCCTTCCGAGCCCGGGGGGCCGCCGAGAACCTGGACGCGTTCTTCGAGGCGTTCGGGATTCGGCCCGGGAGCCCGATGTGGCGCCCGAAGGAGCGCCGGGTCGCGATCTGGTGAGGGGACCGGAGCGGGCTGGCCCCGACGCTTCCGCCGGGCCAACGCATGCTACGGGGAGGCCCGCCATCGAGGGGCTTAAGTACGGAACATCACTCACGAACCGCACTGCGCTGGGACCCCCTATGGGGGTTCGAGCGCGGGACGCCGCCACGGCGAGCCGGGGACCCATGAACCGGCCTCTTCCAAGGCGACGCCACAGATGGCCCGATGGGGCGTGGAGCCCCGAGAACCCCTCCCCGGAGACGGGGAGCGACCTCTCGGAGCCGACGGACGAGATAGACAACGTACGCGAATCGCTCAATTCAGCGAGAAGAGCATGAACCTGCCAGTCAGTAGATCGGTCACGACAGTATATTCCCGCACACGAGGAAGTGTGCACACAAATCCGGTTGATCCTGCCGGCGGGCACCGCTATTGGAGTTCGCTTAAGCCATGCGAGTCGAGAGGGGTAAGCCCTCGGCGCACTGCTCAGTAACACGCGGACAACCTGCCCTCGAGACGGGGATAATCCCGGGAAACTGGGAATAATACCCGATAGATCTGGGATGATGGAAGGCTCTCAGGTCGAAATCCTGCGAGGCTCGAGGATGGGTCTGCGGCCTATCAGGTAGTAGGGGGTTTTACGGACCCCCTAGCCGAAGACGGGTACGGGCTTTGGGAGAAGTCGCCCGGAGATGGATTCTGAGACACGAATCCAGGTCCTACGGGACGCAGCAGGCGCGAAACCTCCACAATGTGGGAAACCACGATGGGGGAACTCCAAGTGCCTAGACTTATGTCTAGGCTGTTCTCGAGCCTAAAAAGCTCGAGAAGTAAGGGCCGGGTAAGACGGGTGCCAGCCGCCGCGGTAATACCCGCGGCCCGAGTGGTGCTCATTATTATTGAGCCTAAAGCGTCCGTAGCTGGCCAGGCAAATCTCCGGGTAAATCGGGCGGCCCAACCGTCCGAATTCCGGAGACACTGCTTGGCTTGGGATCGGGAGAGGGTGAAGGTACTCCCGGGGTAGGGGTAAAATCCTGTAATCCTGGGGGGACCACCAGTGGCGAAGGCGTTCACCTAGAACGAATCCGACAGTGAGGGACGAAGCCCTAGGGCGCAAACGGGATTAGATACCCCGGTAGTCTAGGGTGTAAACTCTGCAGACTTGGTGTTGGGGGTCCTGCGTGGGCTCCCAGTGCCGGAGTGAAGATGTTAAGTCTGCCGCTTGGGGAGTACGGTCGCAA
>JASHYQ010000009.1 GCA_030042955.1 Thermoplasmata archaeon | reverse complement strand
ACGTAGACCGTACCTTGCGGGGACTCTCCGAGGGAGTGGGTCGTCTCCGCGAACAGTGGCGGCGCGACCCCACCGTTTTCTTGGGTTATCGTCGGGCGGTCCAGCGCAGCTTCCGAGAACAGCACGATCGCAAGGCCTCGGAGCTGGCCAACATTCAAGCGTTCGAATCGGTGCCGTGGTCCTAGCGCGCCTAGCTTGCGGCCAGCTATAGCGCGTGGAGCGATATGGGAGAGCCTCTACGACGCTCGAATTTCGGACGCTGGGTCCGATACCAGGGACGGCTGTTTCGCCGGCGGTATGCTGCCGGTTCGCTCTGGTCCGGCCTGGGAGCGGCTCCCTATCCGGTGCTTGAGTTGCTTCGACTAGCACGGTGGAAGACGCTTGGGCTTCCTCCACCGGGCGGCGTCGTGTCCGACGACCGGCTCGAACTGCTGGACTTGGCGGCGTCCCGAGCTCCGACGACCGGTCTTTGGCTCGAATTCGGCGTCGCAACCGGCGTTTCGATCAATCATCTGGCGGAGCAGGTGCGTCGAGAGATTGTCGGTTTCGACTCGTTTCTCGGCCTCCCTCAGCGCTGGTCGCCGCTTTGTCCGGCCGGGGCGTTCTCCACCGGGGGGCTCCCGCCCTCCGTGGCTGAGGGTGTCGTGCTGGTCCAGGGCGACTTTGGCGCCACGCTGCCGGCCTTCCTGGCCTCGCGGCCCGAGGTCCCGGTCGCGTTCGTTCACATCGACTGCGACCTCTACAGTTCGACGGTGACGGTCCTTCGGGCCTTGGCCGATCGCCTCCGCGAAGGTAGCGTCCTCGTTTTTGACGAGTACTCGGGATGGCTTCCGGACGACGAAGGCCGAGCCTGGCGGGAGACCTGCGCTCGGCAGCACCTGACGTTCGAGTGGATCGGCGTGTCACTGGCCGGCTCGGTCGCCGTTCGCGTCGTCCGTAGCCCCTCCGTTCCCGAGCGTGGCCCAGCGACCGTCCCGTCGTTGAGGGCGATGCCGGATCATCGTCGGCCACGGAGGCTGTCGGACGCTGACGACATCTACTCACGGAGGTCGGAGACCAGGGCTCCGAGCTCTCTCTCCCACCTCCGAGCGCAGGAATCCCAGCTGAACTGACCCGCGAACCGCAGCGCCCCCGCGCCGAGGCGTGCATGTGCCTCGAGGGCATCAAGGATGCCTGCCGCGAGCGCTTCGGGGGTCTGTCCCTCCACCAGGAGGCCGGTCCGCCCATCCTCGATGCTGTCCACGATGCCGGGGACCCGATAGCCGACGGACGGCACCCCTGCGGCCGCCGCCTCGAGTATCGTGAACCCCCAACCTTCCGAGTACGACGCATTGACGTTCACCCAGGACGTTCCGACGGTCGTGGCCAGCGCCTCCGCCGAGAGCCGGCCCGTGAATCGTACTGCCGGGCCAACTCCCAAGCGCCTGGCGAGGTCCCGGAGCGAAGGCACGGCGGGCCCAGTGCCCACGATGGTCAGGGTACAGGACGGAGACTTCTCAAGGACAAGTGCAAGCGCCCGGATGACGTGATCGGCTCGCTTGTACGGCCGCAACCCGGCGAAGAACACAAGCTGCGGGGAGATACTTCGGGACTGAGGCCGGAACACCTCCGCGTCCACCCCCGGTGCAATGCGCCGAATGCGATCGGCTGGTATGCCCAAGGCAATGAGGTCGTCGCGCGCGCTGGGCGACTCCGTAATGAAAAGGGCGTCCGAGAGTAATCGCGGGTACGTTCCTTCGATGAACGCAAGGGCCGCCGCGCTCGGACGGGATACCTGCCCAGAGAGCGTTCGACGATGGAGGTGGTGGAAGAAGGCCACCGACGGAACCCGCGCAAGCCGACCAGCGCTCCACGGGACCACATGTGCAAGGTCGCCAACGATGACCTGCGCTCGAGGGGGTCCCCGAAGCAGCCAGGGGAGGGCGAAATGCGGGAGGAGATTGCCGCGGAACCGGACGACGTTAAACCCCTCCGGCGCGCGAAACTGCTCGTGTAGGTTTGCGCCTCCTCCACAGACCAGAAGAAACGAGTGACCTTGCGCGGCAAACCGACGCCCCAGTTCGCGGATGGTTGCCTCGGCCCCGCCGGCCCTGGGTCCCCATGGGTCGCGATGAGAGGCCCAAACGATCCTCACTGGCGCCTCATCGGAAACTCTCGCGCGAGTGGGAGCCGCGCCCCCGCGGTATCGAGGCGCCTCCCGAGGCTGCTGAACAGTACTCATCTTGATAAGACCTGACGGCGGTCAAGCTGTACCTCCTCCCGAATGACCAACCTCGTCGTCATCGTGCCCGACACCCTTCGCTTCCCTGAAGGGGGTCTGCGAGCGCAGGAAGCGACCGGATGGGAGCAACTCCGCGCGCTGTGGTCGACGGGGCTACCCCTCGAACACGCGATCGCATCGTCGCCCTGGACCCTTCCGTCTCACCTGAGTCTCCTCAACGGCATCGATCCATGGCGGTCGAATGGGCCTGCGGCGAGCGGCGAGCACGCCGCGGGCGTAAGCCTCGCAAGTGCATGGGGCGAGCTCGGCGGGGAAAGCCTCGCCCTGTCGGTGAACCCGCTGGTGTCCGCTCGGCATCGAACCTTGGTCGGGTACGAAGAAACCGGACCATCGGTGCCAAACCGGGTAGCTGAAGCATCGTGGCTCGCCTCCGGCGCTCTCGATGTCGTCATGAGACTGGCCGCTGCACGTCGCTCCGGGACGGAAGCCTCCTCGCCGCGGGAGGCTCCTGGGGAGCCCCGCGTCGGCGCCGGATCCGGTTGGAGCCAGGCCGGGCGTGCGCTCTCGAAGTCGATGCGCACGCCGTTCGACTCTCGTCTGATCCTCCAGGCGCTTTCCCGGTACCTGAGGGACCGCAGATCGCGCCGGCCACTGCATCTGTTCGTGAACTTGATGGACGTCCACGAACCCTACGTCTCCCGGGAGCGCCCCAATCTCTCGTTCTGGTCGTCCGGGAGCATGCCCGCGTTCAACCTGGCCCTGCACTCCC
>JASHYQ010000129.1 GCA_030042955.1 Thermoplasmata archaeon | reverse complement strand
GCCGGTTCGAATGGGTCGTCTTCCACCACAACCTGGCCCCGACCACGACCGGAGCGCGCCAGTGGATCGTCCACGGCCACTTCGCGATCGGCGACCATCGCGTGACCCGGCCGGGGTACCTCGTTCCCTCGGCCGAAGAGGCCCTCATCACCTACTCGCCCACGAGCCCGTTCGCCGACGAGGACCATGCTGTCCGCGCGGCGCTGCGGGAGCGCTTGAACGCCCGTACCGCGCCCGAGCCGGTCGCCCCGCCGGCGGAAGAAGGAGGCGCGTAGGCCATGGTCAAGGTCGGGATCGCGCACATCTACGCGAGCTACAACAACATCCACATCACCGTCACCGACATCACCGGCGCCGAGACCCTCGCGAAGGCGACCGGCGGGATGGTCGTCAAGGCGGCGCGCGACGAATCGAGCCCGTACGCCGCCATGAAGGCGGCGGACCAGATCGCGGCGTCGATCAAGGAGAAGGGGTACGACACGCTCCACGTGCGCGTCCGCGCCCCCGGCGGCAACCGCTCCCGCTCCCCGGGACCCGGTGCCCAGGCCGCGATCCGCGCGCTCGCGCGGGCCGGCGTGAAGATCCAGCGGATCGAGGACGTCACCCCGGTTCCGCACGACGGGACGAAGCCGAAGGGAGGCCGTCGGGGACGACGGGTCTAGCCTCATGGAGGTGACCGTCCAGGAGCTCAAGCCCCGCTCGACGCTCGTCGAGATCGAGGGGACGACCGCCTCGCAGGTCAACGCCATCCGGCGCACCCTGCTGGCGGACGTGCCCAAGCTCGCGATCGAGGATGTCGAGTTCCACCTCGGCCCGATCCGGGACGAGGCGACCGGCAAGGACTACGACTCCTCCACCAGCATGTTCGACGAGGCGATCGCGCTGCGCCTCGGCCTGCTCCCGATCCCCACCGACCTGGGAGAGTTCCGCCGGAAAGCCGACTGCACCTGCAACGGGGCCGGCTGCCCGCACTGCCAGGTGATGTACTCGATCGACCGGAAGGGACCCTGCACGGTCTACGCGAAGGACCTGGTCCCGCTCGGGGACCCGTCGTTGGCGACCTTGGAACCGGACGTCCCCATCGTCCGTCTCGGGGCCCGTCAGGCGCTGCTCGCCTACGCGACGGCCGTGGTGGGGGCCGCGCGCGAGCACGCGAAGTGGCAGGTCGCGCACGGCGTCGGCATGTTTCCCCGACCGCACGTCCGGATCGCCAAGAAGGCCGACTGCACCGACGCGTGCCTCAAGCGCACCGCCGCCTCGTGTCCGGTCAACATCCTCGAGTTCTCGGGCGGCAAGCTCAGCGTCACGGACGAGTTGAAGTGTATCGACTGCGGCGCCTGCGAGAAGGCGTGCGAGCACGGCTCGATCAAGGTCACCCCGGACGAGGAGGACTTCTTCCTCCGGTTCGAGACCGACGGCTCGCTCTCCGCGCGCGAGGCGCTCCGCTTCTCGCTGAAGGACCTCAAGCGCCGCTTCGACGAACTCCGCGAGGCGATCCAGGCGATCCCGTAGTCCCGCGGCTCGGGCTCGTCCAATCGTAGCGCAGGATCGCGGCCACCCCCCCGAGCCCGGTCAGCTTCGCCCCGCTCTCCCCCTCCTCGCGGACGATGAAGAGGCGCGCTCGCGCGGCGCGCGCCCGGTCCAGCACCGGGATCACCTCGGGGTCGGTCAGGAGGGTCTCGAGGACCAGGAGCGTCTCGACCGCCCCAGCGTCCACCGCCTCCGCCACCTCGCGTCGGCCGACCGCGGCCCGGGTACCGCTCGCGAGCGATCGCACGAGGCGCTCGACGAACTCGGCCTCCTCGGCGGCGACGCTCCCGCGGAGGGCCTCGGTGGCGCGGCCGGACTTGAGGAGCTCGTCGACCCCGACGCGTCCCGACTCCGCCGTCGCGTAGACCTTGACCTTGGCGGCAAGCGCCGGGTCGGCGTCGTGCAGGCGTCGCACGACCTCCTCCTTGAGGAAGCCTGGACCTGCGACGACGACGGCGGTCGCCGACGGGCCCTCGCGACGGAGGAGCCCGACGAGCTCCTCGGCATACGTCTTCCGGTCCTTCTCCCCCTGGCCGCCCTCGTACCGTTTGCCGGCGATGGTCCGTTTGAGGTCGGCGACCGGCTGGATCGCCCGCCCCCGGAGCCGTACGATGGAGGAGTCGCCCCAGTCGACCGCCGCGAGGAGGATCGTCGGCTCGCCCGTGCCGGCGATCCCTTCGTCCAGCAGCACGCGGTCGCTCGCGGTCATGGCGGCCTTGAGCACGGTGACCTCGTCGCCCTCCTGGAGGTCGAGCGTGTGGTGGCGTCCGATGTCGAACGGGCCTTCGCGGATCGGGCCGGTGATTCGAACGTGCTTGGAGAACCCGTGGAACTCGACCTGCTCGGCCTGCAACACGATCCAGACGCGCCGCCGGACCCGCTCCGCCCCGGGGACGTCGGCGGGGGCCTCGGGGTCGCGCCGGGTCGTCGAGGCCCCGACCAGGTCGCCCGGGCGGACGAGCCGGGCGATCCGCCACAGGTCGCTCGGGCTCTCGAGCCGCAGGCGAAGGAGCCCCGTCGTCGCGTCGCGATGAAGGAGGCGCACGAGAAGCTCCGGGGTCGGCCGACGGGTCTGGGAGATAAGCGGGTTTCGCCCGCCAGCCCGGTCCGCGATAGGTTTATCGCGCACGGCCGGGTCCCCCGCCCACCGCGGTAGGGGGGACCCTCTGAACGGGCGGTATGTAGAGCTCTTTCGGCAACGTTCGTTCGGGTCGTTCCTGACCGCCGGGGCCTTCCAGTTCGCGGCCCCCGCCATGATCTCGGTGGTCCTGTTCTATGCCGTGACCATCTCTTACCCGGTAGCCGTCCGGTCGACCTACGGAGCCCTCGCCCTCGCCTTCCTAGGCCTCTCCTCCACGGTACCGACGCTGGTCAGCGCGTTCTTCTCCGGCGCGCTCGCGGACCGCAACGACCGGGCCTACCTCATGCGCGTCGTGAACCTGGTCGGGCTTCTGGCGACCGCCCTCCTGGTGGCCGTCCTGGTCCTGGGACCCACCACCCACGTGGGGTTCTCCGGCCCGTCGGGCTTCTACCTCCCGGAGTGGGTCCTGCTGGTCTACCCCCTCTTCGCCGCCGTGATCGTCTCCTCCACGCTCTTCCGCCCGGCCTTCAACACGAGCGTGCCCCGCGTGGTCCCGCGAGAGCTCCTGAGCCGGGCCAACGGACTGATCTACGCGGTGGCCGGCCTCGTGACCGCGGCCGGGGTTCTGACGTGCGGGATCCTCCTGACCGTGGGGCCGATGCCGTACGCCCTCGGGCTACCGTTCGTCCTCTTCTTCGCGACGCAGGTCGCGCTCGCGGTCTTCAACGTCGACCTATCCCCGAACCCCCGCGCCTCGCCGCCCCGCTCGCTCATGCAGGATGTCCGCGCCGGGTTTTCCTATATCGGGCGGCAGCGAGCGATCCTCCAGATCACGGTCTCGGGACTCGTGATCAACTTCCTCACGGCGCTCGCGACCGTCGAGCTCGCCCTCTACGTCACGACCTGGCTGGGGGCGACCCAGGGTTTCTGGTACGGCGCGATCGTCGCGACCATGACGGTCGGCGCCTCGGTCGGGTTCGTGCTCATCGCCCGGGTCGAGTTCGAGCGGCGGGCCGGGCTCACGCTGATCCTGCTCACGAGTGCCCTCGGCGTCACCCTCGTGGCCCTCGCGCTCGTCCGGTCGATCTGGCTCGCGCTGCCGATCGCTTTCCTGTTCGGGGTCATCCCGGGGATGTTCAACACGGTGTTCCTCTCGACGATCCAGTCGACCGTCCCGGACGAGGTGATGGGCCGGGTCTTCTCCGCGGACGAGGTCGGCAGCTACGCGCTCGTCCCGGTCGGCCAGTTCGCGGGCGGCTCGCTGACGTATGACGTCGGGGTCCAGGGTACGTACCTGACCGCGGGCGGGACGCTGGTGCTCTTCGGGGTGATCATGCTGGCGGGCTTCGGGGCCTTGCGCCGCCTGTCGATCCGGACGGTTTCGGGTCCGGCGCGGACGGCGGACGGCTAGGGGTCCCGTCGGGCGCGACCGGGACCAGGGTGGTCGAGAACCAGGACCACTCGGGGCCGACCGACCGGACGAAGCCCAGGCGCTCGTAGAGCGTGACCGCCCGGCGGTTCCCCTCGGTGACGTTGAGCGCGATCACGGTCTCGCCTCGGTCGCGGAGCGCGCGCACCCCCGCGACCGTGAGCGCCCGGCCGACCCCTCGTCCCTGGGTGACCGGGGCGACGGCGAGGCTGATCAGCAAGGACCCGTACGGCGCCCGGACGAAGAGGCAGACTCCGCAGGCGCGGCCGTCCTCGGTTTCGGCGAGGTAGGAGGCGCCGGGGAGAAATTCGCCCCAACGACCGCTCATCATGTCGTGGACCTCCAGCTCGCTGTTCCGCTTCGGGTCCGGGTCACGCTGGTACAGGTAGAAGTCGAAATGCGGCCCGAACGCTGCCGCGTGGACCTCGACGGCCCTCGGCTCGTCGTCCGGCCGCATCGAGCGGATCCGGAAACCGGCCGGGACCGACGGCTCCGACAACGGCGCGCTCGGGGGAAGCCGCATCTCGGAGCGAGCGAACTGGGCCAACCCCCGAGTCGACGCGACACGGAACTCCTGCTCGGGAGTGAGCCCGCTCAGGCCGGCGGGAAGGAACATGATGGGGCCGACCTCGGCGTGCACGCGGTCGAGGAACTGTCCGTAGGCCTCCTCCGAACGGAAGCGGCTCGCCAAGTGGAAGACCTGCACGTGACGCCCCGGGCCCGGCGCTCCCTCATCGTCCCAGAGCACCACCCCGGCGCTGGTGCGGTCCGTTCGGTAGAGCCGCCCCTCGATCGTGCCGGCGCGGATCCGCCCCGCCACGTGGGCCACCCGCGGCCCGGGGTCCTGGGGCGGGATCGCCTGGCGAGACGCCTCCTGGATCGCCTCGGTGGCGAGCCGGACGGATGTCTCGGTGTCCGCGGCGAGCGGGGCCAACTCGGGGTTCGACGCACGGGGAGGCATGGGTCGGGCAGTCGCCTTCCCTCACTTGGCTTCGTCGGAGGTGTGACCGCGGCGAAGAACCTCGTTCACACGGGGACCCCGAGACGGATCAGCGCGTCGATGCAGGCGAGGCCCGCGAGGGTCCCCGAGACCGGACCGACCGCCCACCCGATCAGGATGCCGCGCAGGGTCGGCCAGTGGATCGTCCGCTCGCCGCGGGCGAGCCCCGCACCCGCCATCCCTCCGACCAGTGCCTGATTCATCGAGGTGAAGGCGCCCACGAGCACGACCGCGACGAGGATGACGGTGGCCTGGGCGGCCTGCGCAGCGACCGCCATAGGACGGTCCAGACGGACGATGTCGAACGAGACGGTCGAGAGGAGGCGTCCCCCCCACGTTACGACCCCGACCGCGAGCGCGATCCCGCCAACGATTCCCGCCAGCACGACGTCGGTCAAGCCAGTCGAGACGAACACCGCCGTCGCGTTCGCGACGTCGTTGGCCCCCATGGCGAACGAGGCAGCGAGGGCCATCACAACGAGCAGGGCGACGGCGGGCGAGCTCCAGCGCGATCCGGTGGCGGGGCGCTCGAGGCGGGTGCCGCGTAGGGAGAGGAGGCGTGTCAGCACGAAACCGAGGCCGAGGGCGGCGAGCGGGGCCGCGACCCAGACCTCGACCAATCCACCGACGTTGTCCCAGTGGACCGGGATGCCCGCGCCCAGCGCCACCCCGACCAGGGAGAACACGAAGATCTGGATCGTGGAGGTGGGGATCTTGAGATAGTTGTACACGGTCGTGAGCGCGAAGGCCGTCCCCACGATGGCCGCGGCGGAGACCGCGGACAGCTCCGAAGCGACGACGAGGTTCAGGCCGATGTTCCCGACGACCTTGCCGCTCGCGACCGCCGCCCCGAGCGCGGTGAGGAGGGCCATCCAGCCGAGCGCTTCGCGACGGGAGACGGCCCCCGCCGAGTAGGCCATCCCCATGCACGCGCCCGTGTAATGCGCCCCGATGCTCCAGGCGAACGCCAGCGCAGCGACGAGGAGGATTCCGTCGGCGAGGGTGAGGGCGACCATCGGCTTCCCGGTCGGTCCTGCTCAGGGCGGGGGCACCCCTCCCTCGTGCCTCTCCCGTCTTGACGCCATCCCTAGCCACCGGAACCCGTCTGCCTCTAAGCTGTCTCTCTTCGAAGGGGCTCCGCTCCTCGCGACCGGATCCGGGGAACGGCCTCGGGGCGGTCGCACCGGACCGTACGAGGTGCGGTGTTCAAATACCACCCCCGGAATATGTCAATCGTCAGACAAAGATGGGGGTCTTGTCTGACGGGCATGGTCGACACATCCGAGCGGGTGACCGTACGAATCCCGCAAGAGCTCATCGAGAAGCTCAAGCAGATCCAGGAGGTCCAAGGGTCGCCGACGATCTCCGACACGATCCGAGAGGCGCTCGAGCAGTACATCGAGCTCCACCTGCCGCCCCAGAACGTGCGGAAGGTCGTGGTCGAGCTCTCGCGCCAGGACAACAACCGGCTCGAGGCGTTCGTGCGCGAAGGGAACTCGGTCAGCGTCGACGACGCCGTCCGTTCGGCGGTTCGCGAATACATCCGCGGCCGTCTCGAGCAATTCGGTGCGACCCGACCGCACCGTCGCGAGGGAGAGGCGCTCACCGCGGAGGGCTCCCCCCCGCCCTAGCCGAGGGCTGGAGGAGCCGATGACACCCAATCGGACGACCGAAGAGTGGGCCTCCCTCGCCACGACCCCGTCGGTCGCGGTCGTGGGGCTCGGCGGGGCCGGTAGCGAGGCCGTACAGGACCTGCTGACGCTCGGAATCCCGGGCGTCCACGCGCTCGTGGTCAACACGGACGCGAAACACCTCATGTCCACCGGGGTCGAGGAGAAGATCCTCCTCGGGCAGCGCGAGCTCCGTGGACGCGGGAGCGGCGGCGACCGCGAGGTCGTGCTGCGGGCCGCGGAAGACGGGAAGGAGGAGCTGCTGCGCCGGTTGCGACCGTTCGAAATCGTCTTCCTGCTCGCCGGCCTCGGCGGCGGGACCGGGAGCGCGCTGCTCCCGTTCCTGTCCCGCGAGCTCCGGGAGACGGAGACGCTGGCGATCCCGGTCGTGTTCCTCCCGTTCCATGTCGAGCTCGAGACGAACTCGAGCCGGCGGGAGAACGTCGAGGCGACCGTGGAGAATCTCGAGGCGATGGGAGGTCTCCTGGTCGCTCTCGCGAACGAGAAGCTTCGTCGGTTCGAGTCCCTCCCGGTCCACCGGGTGTTCCAGGTCCGGAACGCTTACCTCCACTCCCTCGTCGCCAGCTTGGTCGACATGGTCGAGAACCCCTCGCAGATCTCGGTCGACCTCTCCAGCCTCAAGAACCACCTCCGCTCTTCCGGTCTCTCGACCCTTCTGGTCAGCGAGCACCACGTCTCCGAGCCGGAACGGCTCGTCCAGCGCGCGATCAGCGAGAGCATGCTCGACTACCATCTCTCCGCGCACGCGAGCGCGCTGCTCCACCTCGAAGGGGGCACCAACATGACGCTCCGGACCCTCGACCGCGTCCTCGAGTCGGTCCGCGAGCGGCTCGGCGAGCCCCAGCAGTTGGTCTTCGGCACTCGGGTACGACCCGAGCCGCGGGAGGTCCTCCGGCTCACGGCGGTCATCGGAGGGCTGAAGCCCCGCACGATGCACGATGCGCTCAAGCAACGTCCGAAGAGCCCGGAGCCTCTCGCCGCGGGCTGACAGGCCCCGGAGCCTCGGACGGCGGCCTCCGCCGATCGAGCTCGGCGTGCACGAGGTCGATCACCTGGGAGCTCCTCAGGCTGCGGGGGCCGACGGAGAGCCGGGGGACCCCCGACGCGCGCAGCCGTGCAGCCTCCTCCTCGGTCGGGTCGAACGGGTCGGAGATCACGGCGGCGAATTCCTCTCCAGTTGGCGCACCCTCCCGGAACGGAGCTCCCTCCTCCGTGAGCCAGACCGCCCCTGGCCGGGTGAGGAACGCCGTCAGCGCGGCATCCGGGTGGACCGAACCGACCCGGAGACCGGGCGAGGACTCGAACTCGGTCGGGAAGGCCACCGAGCGGACCAGGGCGTTCTTGAGCAGCGCGGCGGTCGACCGCTCGTCCGGATTGAGGTAGCGCACTCTCGCCCCCACGATGTCGATCCGTCGAGCCAGCGGGGGTGGCTGAGCGACGAAGAGGATGGAGAACTCAACGTCCCGGCGGAGGTCGTTCGACAGAGTAAACGCGGTGGAGACGGCGCGCGCGACCTCGTCCATCCGACCGGCTCCCCCGGCGAGGTCGTTCAACGTGAACGCCCCGCTGGGGGGGACCTTGTGGGCGAGCAGCAGGAAGCGACGCACCACGGAGGCGAGACGCCTGGCCGCTAAAGCTCTCGGTGGGGCGCTTCCGCTTCGCTCGACGTCCGCGCCCGGACGACTCGGAGGACGGGCCACCTGGGCTGTCCTGCGATCAGTGATCCCCCCGGGGAGAGGCCGTCCATTGGTGGCAGAGTTCGCCCGGGAACGATTCCGAGGCCTGCCCCAATTGCACCGTCCAGTTCCTGGTACGCTGCTAACCTGACCGACCGGGGAGGGTCGGGCTCGAAACGCCTATTCCGGCGTCACGTGGCGCCGGGTCTTGGTCATCCGCGAGGGCGGCGTCGGCGGGGAGGGCATCGGGTTCTGCTTGCGCTCGAGCCAGATCTCGTCCCCGAGCTCGTGGTAGACGGCGTGGGCGGCGAGGCCGGTCCCGCGCTCGCCGTGGGGCAGCAGGAAGGCGCCCGACCGGTTGGCGTTCGAAGAGTAGACGACCTCCGTCTCGCCGGCGGCGGCCATCGCCTCGGTCTCTTCCCGGGCGAGGTCGAAGATGCGGTCCTTGCGGAACATCCAGTAGTGGATGCGCCACTCGCGGCCGTCGTAGAGGGTCGTCTCGTCGCGTTCGGTTTCGAGGATCCCCGTGTCCTCGAGCATGTAGAACGTGTCGCGGTCGTCCGGCTCAAGGACGTTGTCGATGATCCGCTCGTTGAAGCCGAAGAAATTGAGCACGTGCGCCGCGATCGACCGGGCGTCCTCGGGGCGCATCCCCTCGTGGCCGACCGAGCGACGGATTGCCTTCGCAAGGGAGTCGAAATCGACGGGGCCGGAGGTAGTCGCGAGCGCGACGTCGGTCGGGATCCCCGCCCGGGTCGTGGTGACGTCCTCCGTCGTCCGCAGCGGGACCGGGTTCCGAAGCGTGTACCGCTTGGAGGACCCCTTGCCCGCGGAACGCTCCTCGTTCCGCATGGTCAAATCTATCCCTGTCCCGGGTATATGTAACTTAGGAAATCGGCCGGGGATGCCCGGAGTCTCCATAGGGGTGCAGCTCACAGGACGACCCTCCGGGACCGCCCCATCCGTTGGAGGGCTTCTACCCCCGGGCGCCACTCCTCCTCCTCGATCCGGAACTCCGTCTCGGCGAGCTGAAGGAACTCCCTCGGGAACGGGAAGAGGGACTTCGCCAGGTAAACGTGGGCGAACGGGGAACCGGTCGGGCCGGACCACGGCTTCCCAGCTTCGATGATGGACCGGTACTCGTAGTACTCGGGCGCGGGCAGGAACCAGATCAGCGAGTCGTCCGTGCCCCGCACCCGGGGACCTCGGGAGTACGCGTGGAGCCCGAGGTGTTGCGCGACCGGGGCCGGCAACGTGAACAGGTGGCGATCCCCCGGTCGGGCCGAGGCGATCAGGCGGCTGCGCACCGTCTCGATCGCGATCGCCTCCCGGGCCGGATAGGAGGCGACGACCCGGGCAATCCCGGGACCCCGGGCGAGGAAGGCGATCGTACGGCTCGCTTCCCGGTCGGGTCCCTCGCTGGGCCGGAAGCCGATCAGGTCGGCGACCTCGGTGGGCAGTTGCATCGTGAGCCAGGTCGGATGCATTGCACGGACGATCACATACTCCATCGTACGGGTCTGCCATCGGGACCTGTCTATAAGAATTCTGTGCACCGAAGGTTCATTCGGAACGTGGCGTGAGCCGGCCCACGGCCGCCGCAACCGCGCGAAAGTCATCCGTCGAGAGGGCGAGATCGGCCTCCGCCCGAACGTCGGGGAGCGGGCTGTTCAGGGCGATCCCACCCCCGACCTCCGGGAAGACCCGGGCATCCGACCAGCCGTCGCCGATATGCACGGTCTCCTCGGAAAGCACTCCGGCTCGGCCGAGGAGGAGCTTCAGGCCTGCGCGCTTGTCGGCGTGCACTCCCACCGGCGGGCCGATCCGCCCGTCCATGATCGCTTGGGCGTCGACCCCCTCGTCGTCGTCGAAGCCGAACGTTTGACGATAGCAACTCGTGACGTACGACGGATTGTGGCTGAGGAGGGCCACCCGAGCGCCGCGGGCGTGCAGCTCGCGGACACCCTCGACGATACCGTCGAGCTTCGGGGTCCGGTCGACCAGCGCCTCGACCTCGGCGACGGTGTGGCCCACGGCGATCCCAAGGATGTTCGCCAGGTGCTCGTCCTCCCCGATCTCGTGCGCGTAGAACCGCCGATTCGAGCTCTCGAAGGCGGCGAGTCGTCCGAAGGCGACCGCGATCGGCCGCCATCCGTGGCCGCGGGTGAGGGTGCCGTCGATATCGACCGTGACGAGACGCCAGGGAAATGGGCGCATGGGGGTGCCTACGAACGACCGCCCCGGCCGAGGAGGATCCCGCCGGTCCAGAGCAGGACGAGGCCCAGCGCCGCGATCGGCAGGACGGTGGTGAGCCGTCCGGGAGCGGTCGGCAGAAGCACGGCGACAAGCACGAGGCCGACGAGGGTCAGGAGGAGGCCGAGCCCGAGGATTCGTTGACTTGACCGTGCGGCGCGGGGAGGCGGTGCGGAGGCGGGGGAAGGGAGGCTGGGCGACGGTGCCGACATGCCGCGCCGTGGCAGGCGGCCGCGAGAAGATAACCGTA
>JASHYQ010000128.1 GCA_030042955.1 Thermoplasmata archaeon | reverse complement strand
GAGGGAACGGACACCGGGGTCGTCCGGGACGGGACCGTGACTCCTGCGTTTGTCATGATTCTCCCCGGCGGCTCCAGAAGCCTTCGCTCGGGTCCGGGATACCTGAGCGGGTTACTTGTCCTTCAAGTGGAATCGAAATCACGACTCGGACCCGCGGGGCGGCCGAGTCCATCCGGGCCTATTTCAAATCAGCACGGCCGCTAATGGCGGTCGGCCATTTTCCCAAGACGAACCTTTTGGGGGCCCCAAGAAGGCCGGGACCTCACTCCCATGGAACCGGGGGAGTGCGGTGCTAGGGGCCACCTGCCTTCAGACCCTCGAAGAGTGCAACCCATTGAGGGACAACACGGCTCCATGAGTACTGTTGGACCCAGTCCCGACCGTGCCGACCCAGCCGTACTCGGAGTGAACCGTCCGTCGCGAGAAGGGTAAGCGCGGCGGCAAGGGCAGAGCTGTCGTTCGGCGGCACGAGGATGGCGTTCTCTCCCTCTCGGACCACTTCGGGGATTCCTCCGACCCGCGACGCTACGATTGGAAGGCCGGCGGCCATTGCCTCTAGTAGGACGATCCCGAACGGCTCGAACAACGAGGGTAGTACGAAGATATCCGCTGAGGCATACTCGCGGAGTACATCACCCCGGGCGAGGGGGCCGGTGGCCACGACCCTCTCCGAAATCCCGAGATCGCGCCCGAGCCGGTTCAGTACGGCCAGTCCCCCCCAGTCCTCCCCGATCAGCCGAAGGTGGAGGTCCACCGCTGGGGGGACCAGCGCGACTGCTCGAAGGAGAGGAATCAAGCCTTTCTGCTCGGGGTAGAGTCGACCGACAAAAATCACTGTAACCCCCGGTCGAGTCGGATTGCGGGGTGGGAGCGCCGAAAACTCACCCAGGTCGATGCCGTTGGGGATTCGCGCGAGTCGATTCCGCTCGACACCCCACGAGGCGAGGAGGTCGCTCTCACGTTGGGTATGGGCGACGACGCGGTCCGCCGCGTTTAGTGTCATCCGGGTCACAAGCTTGGCGTAGGTGGTAGACCCCGAGGTTCCCCGGCCAGCGTCCGCATGGGCCTCAATGACGAGCGGGATCGGTCGAAGACGGCGGGCCATCGCCCCGAACCACGTCGGCGCCATCCCGAATGCGTGGGCATGGATTACGTCGACACGGGAACTGAGAACGTCCAGTCCCATTCCGGGAGCAGCGATGCCCAATCCGTGTGGAGCCGGGAACCATCGAACCGCCCGATGGCGTCGCACCGGAATGGCGTCGGCGGAGGATATCCGGTCCAGCCGGGCGAAGGGCCGGTCCCGGGCCAGGTCCGTAGTCACCACCTCCACCGAGTGACCCTGAGCCGTGAGCTCGTAAGCTAGCGTCTCGACAAGGATCTCGACCCCTCCGAGCGCCGGGGGGTAGCGTTGCGTGACCTCCAAGATTCGCATGGGGGTTCGGAGTCACTTCGGGTTGGGTTGGACTGGGGCCTGGATGGTACCCCCCGCAGTTGCACGCCCCAACGGTCGGGTCGGCCAAAGTCGCAGCACCCAAGGTTTCGGCGTAGGTTGGTTCTTGAGGAGTGCCCAGACCACCTGGGCCAGAGTGATGGTGATGAGCACGCAGAGCACGATTAGGGTCCAGGCGCGTATGGGCGACGTCGTTGGGTTATGGTCCAGAGCGATGGCCCAAGAGTCGAACCAGGGACTAACCGGGGTCAGGAACCATACGAGGAGTGTGTTGTTCACGACCAGGAACGCGCTGGCAAGGGCACCGAGCAGGACGTAGAGGTTCCGCCGACCGGGGTGGAACACGAGTACGTCAAGTAGCATAGGCGCGAACACATAGAGGAAGTACTGTTCGTTCAGTCCCCAGCGTGTGAGCAGGAATGCCGCCATAATCGCGAGGAGGGCCGTGAGTTCGGCTTCTGGCCCCGAGCTCCGGACCCGTTTGGCCATAACCCAGCCAATTGCCACGACGACGGGGACGAAGAGGTACGGGCCAACCTGGAAGAAGTCCGGGATTTGCCGGACGACGGGACTGGCCCAGTCTTCGCTGAACAGCCGTGCGTAGTTCATGCCCCCTAGCCCCCCGGCCGCCTCCGACGACGCAGTCGCTTGGATTCCGACGAATGCCCAGTGCATTCCGACGAAGACGAGTGCCGTCAGGCCAACGGGGACGGCCAGGGCCAGGAGGACCCACAGGCGGCGCAGACCGCGCTCCCGAAACAGCTCGAGGGGAAGGTAGATCGCGGTGACCCACTTCACAAAGATTCCTAGGCCGTAGAGCAGATTCCGGCGAGAAGTGCCGGACACGAGGAGCAGCGAGAGCAGGATGACGACCTCGATGGAATCGAATTGACCCCAGACTGCGGTGATCAGGATTGCGTAGGGGAAGAACGACCAGAACGCGAGCGCCCGGGTTGCAAGCTGGAGGTTGCCGGTCCAGTTTCGCACGATACGATACAGAAGATAGGCGGTGGCCACATCAGCCAGAATCGGCGCTTGCTTCAGGAGGAAGTAGTAAACGAACCGGTTCCCTCCACCAATCCCTAGGTAAGCCTCGTATGACCCGCCCGTGATCATTGCCCAGAACGGGAGGTATGCAGCCGACGGAAGGGTCTCGGTCGCACCGTCGATGCTGACCCCCGGGGCAGCGGGCCAGAACGCGATGTACGGGTTGGTCCCGTGCGCGACGACGTAGCCGGTCCGGATCCAAATCTCGAAATCGTACGGGTGACCTGTCCAGAACGAGAACGCTTCCCGCAGCAACAACCCGGCGATGAGGAACGTCGCGGCTTTGGGCCAGGGCCGCAACCCGAAACCCCGACCGCCTGAACCCACCGGACTGCCCCTCCGCCTGCCAGGACCGCGGGAGGCCCCCAAAGAGGCATCGCTCGAGGTCGCTTGACCCAATGACCATCGCTGGAGGAGGAGCCGGTGTTGCGCGCGTAGGACGGGGGCTTAAATAGAGGCAAAGGGGTTTTGTCAGCCGGCCCAGCCAATGGGCCTAGTCTTCCTATGACTGCCGTTCCGACTTACCAAGTCGCCGAGGATCGATTCGGTCCCGAGCGTCGGCCCCGCACCAGCGCGATCGTCTTCGCCTACGAAGAAGAGGCCGCGCTACGCCAGTCCCTTCCTTCCCTCCTGGCAAGCAAGGTCGACGAGATTGTTATCATGTACGGAGGGGCCGACGGCTCTCGAGCGTACGTCGAGTCGATTCGAGACCCACGAGTTTACGCAGAGTTTGAACCCCTCCGGGCGGGCAAGTGGCGGGCGTTCAACCGGGCGATCGAGATCGTCCGCGGGGACATCGTCTTCCTCGTTTCCGGGGACATCCGGTTCGATTCCGCGGTCCTCGAGCATCTCCGCCAACAGTTCTCCGACAACGTAGGCGTTGTTTTCCCCCGGGTCGTTCCGACGAATATAGGGAATTCGGTGACCCAGATGGGCGCCGCCCTTTGGGACCTCCACGACGGCCAGATTGTGGAGTGCCGCCGTCTCGGGCTCCCAATCCACGGCGGCGAGTTGCAGGCGGTCCGGAAGACGATCTTGGAGCCAATCGACAGAGTGGTCAACGAGGACGCCTACCTGTGCCTGCGTGCTTGGAAGAGAGGCTTCCGGGTGATTTACGACCGCGACGCAGTCATTTCCAACACCGTACCCGAGACCATGGCTGAGTTCATCGCCCAACGCTCCCGGGTCAACTACGGCCACCGTCAGCTTGCGAGCGTCGGACAGGATCCCTCGACCCTCGACCGACTGGTCTGGACCCGTCCCGACATCTGCCTACGGGTGGTCGTCCAAGCCGTCTGGGACCGCCCCGTGAACGCGCTTCGCCTTCCCTTCCTCGCACTAGTCGAGCTCGTCGCCCTGACGCGAGGTCGACGGGATTTCGCCCGGCGTGTCGATTACAGCCGGTGGACCCTCATCCGGTCCGGAAAGAAGGCCCCAGCACACGCGGATGACTGAGCCCGGGCCCCCGCAGGCCCACCGGGTGATTCCCTCTTCGCTCAGGTCGTTGTTCTCCCGGCTCAATTTTCGGGGAGTCCCGATTTTTGCCCCGCGCCTGCAGGACTTTTCCAAGGTGACCGACTCGGTGACCACTGACGCCGCCGCCTTCGTCCGTACCCTCCTCGGGCGCGAGCCGGGTCTCGCCGCGGAGTCCGAGGCGGCCGCTGCTTGGGACAGCATCCGGCGTCGGATCCAGGCCGGTTTCGGCATCTTCCCGTCAGCGTACACCGTAACCTCGGAGGAGGGTCAGGTGCTTTACACCTTGATCCGGGAGACCGGGTCCCGGCAAATCGTGGAAACCGGGGTCGGCGATGGTGCATCGACCGCCATGATTCTCAGCGCGTTGGATGCGCAAGGCGACGGCCACCTCGTCAGTTTCGACATCGACCCGCGGGCGGGAGCCCTCGTGGTAGGGACGCCCCTCGTTCGGCGCTGGGAGTTTCGCGTGGTCTCCCCCGGGAGGGAAGGGGCGCAGAGGCTACGCTCCGCGCTTACCGAGTTCCACTCGCTCGGACTGTTTTTCCACGACAGTACCCATACCTACCTCGACCACCTAAGGGATCTCCGCGCTGCGTGGGCGGTGCTCCCGCCAGGAGCGCTCCTGCTCTCTGACGACGTCGACAACAGTTACGCCTTCCTCGATTTCGTCGCCGGCCTCCGGGCGACCATTGCCTGCCTCGTCACCTCTCGCAAAGTGCTTGGCGGGGTTCGAAAATCCCCGGTCGGCTAGCCGCCCGACCTCGCGAGCTCAAGGTCCCCAGTTTGGGGAACCGTCCCTCTGAGTCAGAACCGTGTGTACGAAAGGGTTGGACCGGGGGCGGTTACCCGCACCCGCACCCGCCCGAGCCGCAACCGCAGCCGCCGCCCGCTGCCCCCTCTCCAGGGGCCCCGTGGCCCCCGACGGGCAGGTTCGGCGCCGTGATCTTGAACCCGGTCGCGTTCAGGTCCTGGACGAAGTCGATCGAGGCTCCGTCGAGCATCGCGGCACTCATGTCGTCGACGACGATCTTGAATCCGTTCACGGAGATCACCTGGTCCCCGTTGCGGACCTGGTCGAACGCCATCGCGAATGCCGGACCGCCGCCCCCACCCCCGCTACCGCACCCGCACCCTCCGCCGCCGGAGCCGCATCCGCAGCCGCCGCCTCCGCCGGACTGAAGGAAAACGCGCACGGCCGTGCCGGGTTTCTGGGCCTTGATAAGGGTCGAGACCTGGTCCTGCGCGGCCTTCGTAACTTCCAACTTGATCCCACTATCGCTCATTCGAACGGGGGTCCTCCTTGCCGCCCCGCTGAACTGAGGTGAGCCGAGGTATAAAGCCCCGGTGACGCGGAGGTCACTACGCGGAGAACGATTTCCCGCACGAGCAGGAGTGCTTGGCGTTCGGGTTGTAGATCTTGAACCCGGAAGCCTCCAGGCCGAGCAGGAAGTCGACCTTGACCCCGTTGAGCAAGGGGGCGCTCGCCTTGTCGACGACCACCGTCAGCTTGGGGTCCTGGAAGGCGACCTCATCGCCGCTCTCCTGCTTGTCGAACGACATCCCGTAGGTGAGGCCGGAGCATCCGCCACCCTGGACGTACAGCCGCAGGGCCGCGCCCGGCTTCCCCTGCTGCTCCATGATCTTGAGCACCTGGTCCCGCGCCGCGGGGGTAACGTCGATGAGCGTCATGGCCGTCTCCGGACATTTCAAGTCGTGGGGGCGGTAAAAGACTTGCTTACAGGCGTGCCACTGTCTCACCCGCTCCGCACGGACCCTTATCTATCGGCCCGGAGTGGCGAGGCTGATGTGCCGACTGTTCGGACTCCTCGCGGCGGAGCCGCAGACCGGGGAGCAGTGGATGGTCCGCTCCGACCGCTCCCTCCTCACCCAATCGAACGTCTCCCCCGAGACCGCCCAGAAGGACGGGTGGGGGATCGGCTGGTTCGCCGCCCCGGACCGGGTCCGGATCGAGAAGGGGGTCGGGGGGGCGTTCGAGGACGGGGAGCGCGCACGGTTCCTTCGCGTCGCGAGCGAGGCCCGCTCGAGCCTCGTGATCGGCCACCTTCGCCATGCCAGCAATCCGCTCGGCCTTCCGCATGAGAAGCTGATCAGCCTCGACAACTCCCAGCCGTTCGGGAACCACACGACGATCTTTGCCCACAACGGCGCGATCGCCTTCCCCAACGAGACCCGTCCGTACCTCGGGGTGCACGAAAAGGAGGTGCGGGGCGTCAACGACAGCGAGGTACTGTTCCGTCTCCTGCTCCGTCACTACCAAGAGATGGGCGACCCGTATCGCGCCTATGTCCACGCGGTGGACGACCTCGACCGGGTCTGGGTCGACGTCGGTCGTCCGAAGACCTCCCCCTACTCCGGCCTCAACGTGCTGTTCGCCCCGAGCCCCCAGGAGCTCTGGGCGTTCTGTCTCTCGCTGGGGGACCATGGGTGCGGCCTCCTCGACACCACCCGGCCCTACTACGAGATGACCTACCATGCGGAGCCCCACCGCGTCGTCGTGGGGAGCGAGCCGTTCGACGTCGCCCAGAACCACTGGACGTCCCTGCCGTCCGGCACGTTCCTGCATGCTACGGCCCGGGGACTGCACGTGGAGATTCAGACGGGGCCGATTCCGACGCCCACGCTGTACCCCGCTAAGGCGGCCCCCGCCTGACGAACCCGAGGCGCACGCCTCCCGAGGAGCCGGTGCCGAGCGAGATGCTCTCGGGTCCCGACCTCGGTGGCGGGTACCTCCATCAGCTCTCGATTGACCGGGACGGCGAGCGGACCACGTTCACCTTCCATGCCCAGGAGGGGGGCGCCGACGCCGCCGGCCCGCCGAAAGGCCCGCTCGACGTCCTGGGCTACGTGCATCCCCCCGTGGCCTGCCAGTTTGGAGGACCCCGCTGTTGGCACCGGCGGTTCTTGCTCCCCTTCGCCGGGACCGTGAGGGTACGGACGGCGTACAACCGGTCGCGCTTCGTTCTCCAGACGATGCTCGGTCAGGCCTATGGCGGGACCCCCACGGACGTCGAGTCCGCGCTCCGCGAGGTGGTTCAGCGGGTCGGGGCCCCGCTCGCTCGGGAGAGAATCCCGTGGTACGTCGGAGGGTCGACCGCGGCTCGACTCCTCGGGGCGACCTTCCTGCCTCGGGACATCGACCTTGGGACGACCCGGGCGGGGGTCGACCGGATAGGCGAGCTCCTGCGCGAGTACCTCATCGAGCCGGTCGGTCCGACCGACTGGCCCCGGTCCGGGATCGTGCACGGGGCCCGCGCCTTCGTGGGGACGTTCCAGGCGGGGGCTCGGGTCGAGTGGGCGGTCCCGATCGACCCGGGAGCCTCGGCTCGATGGGCAGAGTGGAGCGGAAGGCCGGAGGAGGTCCGGACCCTGGCGGCCTCGTTCGCTGGTGCGACGCTTGCGGTGACGCGCCCGGAGTACGCGCTGGTCCGGGCATGGGAAAGGAACGCATCAGGGCGGGCCGCGGCCCTGGCCGAGCTCGCACGCCGGCTCGGGCCGGACCGGGAGCTCGCCGCCGCGCTGCTCGAGCGTTCGACGCTTCCGGTCGAGGCACGGACCGTTCGGTTGCGGGAACTCGATGTATAACCTCCCTCGAGGAGGGACCCCGGGTTCCCGTCGAGCCGTAGCTTCATAGCCCTTGGGCCCGAGCGAGCGCCGATGTTGGCTCCCCAGACTACCCCGGTCGTCGAAGCGTTGACCCCGCATGACCTCGTGGCGTACTTCCACTGCCCGCACGAGATGGAACTGACCCGGGCGAGCCACCTCCTCCGTACCAGCGGGTCGATGGGACCCGTGCGGACCCCCGGGGACGTCGTGCCGCTCCACCATTCTCCTCTGTTCGCGCCTCCGCTCGGCAACCTGATCGTCAACGAGGGCCGACTCGACCTCTCCGAGAAGGACCTGCTCGTCTACGAGGACGACGGAGAGGACGACCTCCCCGTGCTGTTCCCGCCGGACCGGGTCCGACCGGACATCCGCTTCGCCGGCAACCGAAGCACCCTCGGGGACCCGGAGCTCGGCCTGCGTGGCCGCCCGGACCTCATCATCCAGCGCGCCGACGCCTCGCTGGTCCCGGTGGAGTACAAGTCGACGCACCTGTTCGTCGGCTACCACGAGGCCCACGGCCGTCTCTTCGACACCATTCAGGTCGTGGCCGAGTGCCGCCTCGTCGAGGCGGCGTTCGGGCGCAAGGTCCCCTACGGGATTGTCCTGTACGGGGATGAGAACGGAGGCGGCATCCACGAGGGGTGGGTCCGGATCCCGTACGGGGACGCGGAGAAGAGCTGGCTCCGGGTCGCGCTGCGACAGATCCGGGAAGACCACGACCGGGCCCCGGTCCCGGCCGAGCGGAACTGTGGCGGCTGCGAGCCGAACTCGAACGGGCTCTGCCAGTTCGCCGCCGCGCGGTACGA
>JASHYQ010000127.1 GCA_030042955.1 Thermoplasmata archaeon | reverse complement strand
GGTACAGCTGGGCCAGCTGCGCCTCGAACGGCATGCCGGTCGTGGCGAGGTAGTGGATCCGGCCCTCCTCGGTGGGGGTTCCGAACGCCTTCTCGAGGACGTCGGCGGCGACCACGCTGATCAGCCCGATGTCGTCGAGGAGGGTCCCGTCGAGGTCGAAGACCACCACGCCCCGCTCCACGAGCTTCGGGGGCAGGACGGGCCGCGTCCGCTGGACCGGACGCGAGAGCTCCGCGAACTGGCTCGTCGAGGAGGGGAGGACCGGGAGCTCCTGGTCTGGAGCGAGAGGCCCGGTCACCGCGTCGGGCTTCCGGCTGCCTTCCTCCCCGGGGCTACCGGTCATCGACCGGCCCAGCCGCGCCCGCTCATTAAACCGATGAACTGCGCGGCCGGCCGGCCTAATAGGGAGCAGGGGCCGTGGCCCTCCGGAGACGCTATGCATCCCAGTCGGGCCATCCGGGGTCGCACGACCCGCCTCCTCGAAGGGAAGCACCTGCTCGTCGGAGTCTCCGGTTCGATCGCGGCAATCGAGGTGCCGAAGATCATCCGGGAGCTCCTCCGTCACGGGGCCGAGGTCGACGCCGTCATGAGCCCGGAGTCGACTCGGATCATCAGCCCGGAGGCGGTCCAGTTCGCCACCGGCCGCCCGCCGGTGCTCCAGCTGACCGGCAACGTCGAGCACGTCACCTTCCTCGGCCCCGGGGAGGGGCGCGTAGACCTCTTCCTCATCGCCCCGGCGACCGCGAACACGCTCTCGAAGATCGCGCACGGGATCGACGACACTCCCGTGACCTCGTGCGCGTCGGTAGCGCTCGGGGGCGGCGTGCCGATTCTCGTCGCCCCGGCGATGCACGGGCACATGCTCCAAAACCCGGCCCTGCGCGAGAATCTCGAGCGCCTCCAAGGGTGGGGGGTCGGGGTCATCGAGGGAACTTCCGCGGAAGGCGAGGAGAAGGTCGCCTCCCCCGAGGAGATCGCCGCCGCGGTCCTCCACCGGATGGCGGAGGGACCCTGGAAGGGACGCAGAGTGGTCGTGATCGGCGGCGCGGCTCGGGAGCCGATCGACGAGGTACGTTCGGTCACGAACGAGAGCTCGGGAGCGTCGGCGATCGCGCTCGCGAGCCAGGCGTACTACCGCGGGGCGGACGTCGAGCTCTGGACCGGGGCGATGCGGCTGCCGACCCCGCCCTGGATCGCGACCTTCCCCTGGGGGAGCGTGGAGGACCTCCGCGCACTCGCTCGCCGGCGCCGCTCCGTGCTGCGGGCGGCGGCGGCGGTCCTCGTGCCCGCGGCGCTCTCCGACTTCACGCTCGACAGGGCCTCGGGGAAGATCCCCTCCCGGGAGCATCCCACGCTGACCCTCACTCTTCGCCGAGCGCCGAAGGTCCTGCCCGAGCTTCGACGCCTCGCCCCCTCCCCCACCCGGCTGGTCGCGTTCAAGCTCGAGAGCGGTCGCTCGGCCGACGAGATGCAGGCGGAGGGGGAACGCCTTCGCAGCGAGACCGGGGCCGACTGGGTGGTCGCGAACGACGTCCGGACGATGGGTAGCCCGGACACCGAGGCCCTGGTGCTGCCCCGCGCGGGGATGCGTCACTGGATCCGCGGCCCGAAGGCCGAATTCGCTGGGAAGCTGCTCGACGACCTCGGACGGGAGCTAGCGAACCTCTCCGGCCCGACGGCTCGCAAGGGGACGAGTCGGCGTCATCGCCGGCGGCCTCCGCTCCGGCGCGCGCGCGCTCGTTGAACCGACCCCACCGTCAGCCCGGAGGCACCCGGGGGATGGCCGCCTCCTCCCCCGCTTGGTCGTCGGCCGCCAGGAGCGCCTCCAGAAGCAGCTCGTGCTTGCGCTCGTCGGCTTCCATGCTCTGCCAAAGAATCCGCATGACGCCTCCGAGGTCGGGACCCGGATCGCCCTCGAGGCTCGCCTCCGCTTCGTGTTCCCGCCGGACGAGGTCCTCGACATCGGCCCGCGTGATTCCGGTGGGCAGGCTCGAGGAGATACCGCGGTCGAGGTAGGCCGCGAGCGAGGCGACGATCTCGGCGTGACGGAGGCTATCCGAGGCGATTTGACGGAACAGTGCCCGGGTGAGCTCGTCCCGGGATTTCTGGGCGAGACGCATGCACTCGGCGACCGCGTTCTGCTCCCCCGCGATCCGGTGACGGAGCCAACGCGGAATCTCCCGGCCAACGGTCCTCGCCTCCGCCCCCGCCGCGCCCTTCCTGGGGGCGCGGTGGCGGGGGCCGAACCGGTTGCTGAGCAGGACCGCCGCCTCGAGGACCACTTTCGGGTCTCCGTGGCCCTCCACGAGCTCCTGCGCCGAACGCCGGGCGACCCGACGGGCCTCTTCGTCCCCGAGAAATCGGGCGAGCATCGGGGCGAGTCGTTTGCCGGAGAGGTACTGCGAGACCGAGGACGGAACGATGCCGAGGAGGTGGGCCGCCTGGCGCTCCGGGAGGCCGAACCCTTCGACCAACTCTCGGGCGACCAGCGCCTGCATGACCTGCACCCAGGCCACCGGGGAGGGTGCCGACTCGGTCATCGCTCCCTCACTCCGTGACCGGACCCTAGATCGCGTTGACCACGAAGCCGAGGGCGAAACCGGCCATGACCCCGAGGTAGACGATCTGATTCCGTCGGATCGACGCTTCCCGCGACTCGAGGGGGCGGAACGCGACCCGCAGCATCGGGAGGATCACGTAGGCGATGGCCCCGACGGCGAGTGCGTCGAAGATGACGATGAACATGTTGTTGCTCCAGTGGTAGCCGATCGCCCCCCCAATGAGGGTAGGAAGCCCTCCGACCAGGAACAGGCCGACCATCAGGGAGATGTTGCGATGTTGCGGGGCGCCGAGGAAGGGAGAGGCGATGGGGAACCCCTCGCTGATGTTCTGCAGGAAGAAACCGAGGAAGACCACGGCGAGGATGCCGAGGTTCCCCGCGGTCCAGTTCACCCCGAAGACGAGGCCCTCGGTCAGGTTCTGGAGGCCGATCCCGATCGCGATGATGAGGGCCATCGACACGACGGCCTGGCCCCCGGTCGAGGGCGAGTCGACCGCCGCGCGGCGGGACGGGAGATTATCGACGAAGTAGAGGCCCAGAAAGGCTACGACGAACGCGACCCCGAACGCGACGGCGTACGTGGTGTTCGCCACGTAGCTCGCCCCCGTGGCGGTGGAGGGGTAGATGATGCCGCTAACGTCCGAGAAGATGTCGGCGAGCAGGAAGATCAGGATGCCGATCGCCGCGGCGTTGAGGCCGATCGCCCATCGTCCCTGTGCCCGCTTGCTGTAGACGACGGGCAGGGAGAGGAAAATCGACAGGCCCATCACGCTCGTCAGGGTCATGAACAGCACGAAGTCGTTCACGTCGCACCGCCTCTGGAGGAGAACAGCCACGGTATAACTGATTTGTCTGTGAAGTTGCTACAAAGCTTGTTCACTATGTGAACGATAGAGGTCCTTCTCCAGTTCGGCGGCGAGGCGAGAACCTTGGCCATGGACCAGCGCGGGGGTCCGGTCGCTCGAGCGTACCGGTCTCGAGCGCACCGTCGCCGTTAAGAGAGGAGCCGTCTCCGCCGACCGAGGCATCCATGGTCAAGCTCGCCGAGTGGCGCGGGAAGGACGTGTTCCGAAAGTACGGAGTGCCTCTCCCGAAGGGCCGCGTCGCCCGGACCCCGGCCGAGGCCGAGGCGCTGACGCGGGACGGCTCGGTCCCGCTTCCCTGTGTGGTCAAGGCCCAGGTACTCGCTGGAGGGCGAGGCAAAGGAGGCGCGGTGAAGTTCGCCACCACGCCGGCCGAGGCGCGTGCTGCGGCGGAGAGCATCCTGGGCCTCGAGTTCAAGGGCGAGCGCGTCAAGGAACTCCTCCTCGAAGAGAAGCTCGCACTTTCGAAGGAACTGTACGTCTCTCTCACGCTCGACCGGGCGCTCCGCCTTCCCGTGCTGATCACCAGCGCACGGGGCGGAGTCGAGATCGAGTCGGTCGAGGACACCGAGATCGACCGGCAGCCGATCGACCCCTTCCCAGGTCTCACGGGGTATGAGAAGCGGCGCGCGGCCGAAGGGCTTGGCCTCTCGGGGCCGGCAGCAAAGTCTCTCGACCGGCTGCTCGACGCACTCTGGAAGCTGTTCGTCGGAGAGGACGCCGAGCTCGTCGAGATCAACCCGCTCGCGGTCGTAGGCGATGGGCTGGTAGCCCTCGATGCGAAGGTGATCATCGAGGATGACGCCGCGTTCCGCCATCCGGAGTATGCGGAGATCCGCGACGACCGGACCCCTCTCGAGGAGATCGCGCGCGAGAAGGACATCGCCTTCGTCCAGCTCGACGGCAACATCGGCGTCATCGCGAACGGGGCTGGACTCACGATGGCGACCCTGGACGTGCTGCAGGAGTTCGGGGGCCGGCCGGGAATCTTCCTCGACCTGGGCGGGACCGACGACCCGAAAAAGGTCACCGAGGCCTTCCTGCTCATGGCCGAGGCGCGCCCCCGAGCGGTCTTCCTGAACATCTTCGGCGGGGTCACGCGGTGCGACACGGTCGCGAAAGGACTGGTCGAAGCGATGCGCCAAGTGCCGGCCGACGACCGGTTCCCGCTCGTCGCCCGGATCCGGGGCAACAACGAGGTCGAGGGCGTGGAGATCCTCCGTGCCGCCGGCATCACCTCGATCCCGTCGCTCAAGGAGTCTGCGCAGGCCGTGGTCGCCGCCGCCGGGGGTCCGCCATGAGCGTGCTGGTCGGCCGGGACACGAAGGTCGTGGTCCAGGGGATCACGGGCCATCAGGGGACGGTCCACACGCGGCAGATGAAGGCGTTCGGCACCGCCGTGGTCGCCGGGGTCACACCCGGGAAGGCCGGGACGACCGTCGAGGAGACACCGGTGTTCAACTCCGTGCGCGAGGCGGTCGAGAAGACCGGCGCGAACGCGTCGTGCATCTTCGTGCCGGCCCCCTTCGCCAAGGACGCTCTGCTCGAGTCGGTCGACGCGGGGATCCGCCTGGCCGTGATCGTTACCGAGCACATCCCCTTCCACGACATGCTCGTGATGTACCACTACGCTCGGAGCCGCGGGGCGCGAATCATCGGACCGAACTGCCCGGGGATCGCCTCGCCAAGCGGTGCGAAGGTGGGCATCATCCCGAACGTCGTCTTCCGGCCCGGCCGGGTCGGCGTCATCTCACGGAGCGGAACGCTTACCTACGAG
>JASHYQ010000126.1 GCA_030042955.1 Thermoplasmata archaeon | reverse complement strand
TCGCCCAGGCCGAGGTACCGACGGCCGAAATCGATCCGCACCGGGGCCCACGTCTCGGCGAGGAAGGCGTACCCCCGGGTCGACCAGAAGAACGGATAGGCGACGTACGTCCCGTCGTTGGGCAGGCCAAACACGTCGGCCACGCTCGTTCGGAGCTCCTGACCGACCCGGTCGAGCGGGCCGAAGAACTCGCCCGCGCCGTACACCCGTTCGCCCGGAACGAAGCGGAGCGGGAGGGTGACGCCCGACCCATGGACTCCCCAGGGCGGAGGGCCGGGGAGCTTCCCCGGCGGAAGCCCGGTCGGCGTTTCGAAGACCACTTCCCCCTTCCGGAGGACCGTGAGCTTCACCGGGTCCTCGCTCAACCGGACCTCGAGCTCCCCCCATCGGGCACGCCGGACCTGGCGACGGAGGGATCCCCGACTCGCTCCGCCACGCACCGGTCCGAACCGTAGCGTGAGCTCCCGAGGACGGTCCGACCGGATCGACACGGACACCGAGTGACGTCCGCCCGAGAGCCGCAGCGCGCGCGGGCCAAGAGCCCCTCGCACTCGCAGGAAGGGGTCGGGCTCACCCGGAGGGGCCGGCGCCTTCCTTCGCACTCGCGCGACCACGCCTCCCCTCGGGGGCTACCCTACCCGCGTGGGGGCGCTCATCGATTCGATGCGGTTACCGTCCGCAGTGAAGTACAGAGCGCGGTCGGCGTCGAACCCGATTGAGACCATGTTGCCGACCTCGAAATCGTAGGACCGCACCAGGGCGCGGAGCGTCAGCGGAGGCGCGGGCAGGCCACCCGGTCCGGGTGCGCCCGGCGGACCGACCTCGAGGAAGACCTGATCGGAGGAACCGAGACGTTCCACCCCCGCGACACGGGCGGGCACCGAGCCGGCGCCCGCCGCCTGATGTACGGTGATGTCCCAGGGGCGGAGGCCGATCGTAACGGGGCCGGGGCGCCCGACCCCACGGACCGGGATCTGGATGGGACCTGAGATGAACGTGTAGCTGCCCCCAGTCGGCTCGACCGACCCCTCGAGGAAGTCCATCTCCGGGGAGCCGACGAACGAAGCCACGAACCGGTTGGTGGGGTGGCTGAGGACCCGCTCGGGGGTGTCGTACTGGAGCAGCCGACCGTGGTTCATGACCGCCAGCCGGTCCCCGAGGGTCATCGCCTCCGTCTGGTCGTGCGTGACAAAGACGAACGTCTGCCCCAGCTGCGAATGGAGCCGCTTGAGCTCGATCCGCGCACTGGAGCGGATCTTCGCATCGAGGTTCGAGAGCGGCTCGTCCAACAGGAACGCCTCCGGGTCCCGGACGATCGCGCGCCCGAGGGCGACCCGCTGGCGCTGGCCACCGGAGAGCTCTGACGGCCGGCGGTCGAGGGTCTCGCTGATCCCGAGGAGCTCCGCGACGGCCGTGACCCGGCGGTCGATCTCTGAGCGCTCGACGTGCCGTACCTTGAGGCCGAAGCCGATGTTCTTGCGGACGGAGAGGTGGGGGTAAAGCGCGTAGGTCTGGAAGACCATCGCGATGTTCCGGTCCCGCGGCTCGTAGTCGTCGACCAGCATGTCCCCGATGTACACGTGGCCGCTCGTCTGGACCTCGAGCCCTGCGATCATGCGGAGGATCGTGGTCTTACCCGACCCCGACGCCCCGAGAATCACGACGAACTCTCCGTTCCGGATGTCCGCCGACACGTCCTCCACGGCGACCTGGTTCTTGAACCGCTTGGTCAGGTGCTCGAGCCGGATGCCGGTCATCGTTCCCCCGTACGGCGCGGCACTAGCCGCGGACCGCCCCCATCGTCAATCCGCCGATGATCCACCGCTGGAACGCCATGTAGAACGCCACGATGGGCAGGCTCATCACGAGCGCGAACGCGCATACGAGACCGTAGTTCTGCACTCCCTGCCCCTCAGGGGAATTGATGCTGTAGAGCCCGAGGGCGAGGGTCCAGAGGTTCGACGTGTCGATGAACACATGCGCGAAGGCGTAGTCCGTGTAAGGCCCGACGAACGCGAGGAACGCGGCCAGCCCGAGGACCGGGAGGCAGAGCGGGATGAGGACCCGGAAGAACGCCTCCGTCCGGCCGAGACCATCGACCAGGGCGGCCTCCTCGATATCGTCGGGGATGGAGTCCATGTAGTTCTTGACGAGGATGCCGCTGAACACCACCGCGCCAGCGGAGTACGGGATGATGAGCCCGATGTACGTGTCGATGAGACCGAGCTTCGCGAACATGAGGTAGAACGGGAGGATCATTACGAACGACGGGAAGAGCGAGATCAGCAGAATGAAGTAGACGAACGTTCGCCGGCCGGGGAAGTTGAACTTGGAGAGCGCGAACCCGGTGAACGCCGCCAAGCCGAGGCCGATGAGGGCCGCGCTGCCGGCGAAAATCAGGGAGTTCGTCAGCATGGCGACAAAGCTCGGGTTCTGGTCGAGCAGGATGGCGTGGTAACTCGTGAGCGTGACCTGACTCGGCCGGGGGACCAGGATGCTCGCCGAAATCGCCCCCAGCGGGAAGGTGGAGAACGATGCGACGATCATGAAGTAGATCGGGAAGAGAGCGAAGAGGCAGGCGACGATGAGGACCGCGTGAGAGGCCGCGCGCTTGAGGATGCGGATGGCTCTGCGACTGTGTTGCTTCTTCATTTCAGCCAGTTCCGGGTGAGGTTCGTCCGCCAGATCACGACGACGGTGATGACCAGAATGATGAGGAAGTCCAGCACGGCGTACATCGCGGCAGTCGAGAACGCCGGGCTCGCGCCGAAGGCGTCGTCGTAGGACTGGGTGATGAAGATCTGGGTCGTGACCCCTGGCCCGCCGCTGGTGATCAGGTAGATGGGGTAAAAGTTGTTGAAGGTGAAGAGGAACCCCATCAGGCCGACGAACACGATCGTCGGCATCAGGTAGGGGACGGTGATCCGACCGAACTTCGAGAACATTCCTGCGCCGTCGATCGACGCGGCCTCGTAGAGGTCCTTGGGGATCGACTGCATCTGTGCAAGGAAGACGACCGTATAGAAGGGGAACGAGAGCCAGACGTTGGTGACGAAGAGGGCCGCCCATGCCGTATCGGTGTGCTCGAGCCACGCCACGGGAGCTACCCCGACCGTCGCCAGCATCTCGTTGATGATGCCGTAGTCGACCTGCCACATGTTCGCCCAGATCAAGATCGTGATGAAGGCCGGCATCGCCCAGGGGAGGAGGATCAGCGTCCGGTAGATGGTCTTCCCACGGAGGTCCTGGTTCAGGACCGTCGCGAGACCCAGCCCGACCAGCAAGAAGAGCGCGACCGAGCCGGCCGCCCAGAAGAGACTGTTAAAGATAAGGCCCCAGGAGATCGACGCGTTGGTCGTGAAGGCGGAGATGTAGTTCGTGATTCCCACGTAGTGGTACGTCAGCAGGGAGAATCGTCCGCCCGTACCGAAGTCTGTGAGCGAGATGTAGACCGTGTAGGCGATCGGGTAGGCGTTCAGGAACAGCAATACGATCGTCGTCGGAAGGAGGTAGAGGTACGCCGGCCACTCGTGGCGCAACCGGTATGACAGGGTCTGGTCCCGAAGGTCCGCCATGCAGAAGCGAGCACGACGGTATCGGCATCCGACTTAAGCGCGTTTCGCCGTTCCCGTTGAGCCGACCGGACCAGGAACGTGTGCGAGGAGACCGACCCGTAGTTAGGCCCAAAACCCGCATTCCTCAACGGGTAAATACGGAGAATCGTTGTCGGCTTTTATGTCATCTGCCCGACTTTGGCTGGGGAGAACGTCGCATCCGATAACGCACGCAACGGTGGCCGTCGCCATCCTGGTCGTAGCGGTCTTCCTGTTCTCGTCGTTTTCTGCGGCCGTAACTACGTCGCCGGCGCGGACTCCGGCCCTTACAACCGCAATCCCCAAGCCGCTCTCGACCCCCGAAACGATCACGTTCACCGGTCAGCCCCAGACGGACTTCCCGTCGGACGCCCTCCTCTACACCAACCTGTTCTCCCCGTGGGGCTCGAGCAACAATATGAGCACCCTCTACGGAACCTGGGACTCCACGAATCTCTATCTCGGAATCTCCGAGCTCAACTTTTCTGGAAACAACCTCCTCTTCGCCGTTTCGAACAACTCGGCCTGGGGGACGACGAACTTGTCCGCCCTCTCCGGCGACGGGGCCGGATACTGGGACCGGAACATCACGTTCACCCAGCCGATGAACTTCCTGATCATCGCCAACAGCAGCACCTACACAGTGACACCCTACGTCGTGACCTCGCTCGCCGGGTCGGCTACGACCGTCGCGGCGCTGGCGACGGCCACCATCGACAGCTCCCTCTCCGCCACGGGGGGAAACCTCGAGGTCGCGCTCCCCTTCACCAGCATCTTCCCCGGAGGGTTCCCGGCGTTCGCGAACGTGAGCCTTTACGCCGGCATCTTCGGCGGGAGCGGGCCCTGGGTGGGGCCGACCATCCCGTCCGGGCAGGGCTACTCCGGCAGTTACGACGGCATCCCGCTTAACTCCCATGACCAGCCCGACGGCTTCCTGCTCGAGAACACGTACTACCAACTCAACCTCGACCCGCAAGGGATCGGGGCCCCCGACACCGGGATCACGCCCAACTACGTCGCGGGCCACACCTTCCACACGGTTACCTTCACCGGCTCTCCCTCCACCGACTTCCTCCCCAGCGAGCAGGCGCTCATCAACACCAACACCGGGTGGGGAAGCACGAACCTGCTCAACTCGTCCTACATGACCTGGAACCAAACCACGCTCTTCCTCGGGGTCAACGTCACCATCCAGGGAGGCACTCCCCCCGCTAACCACCTCGGAATCTTCATCAGCAACGATACAAAATCCGGTCTCGGCACCTACAACCTATCCGCGAACAACGACCCCGCGCTCGACCACTGGAACACTTTCTCCCAGGCGGTCAACTTCATCGCCGAGGTCAACTACAGCGGCACCAGCCTTCCGTCCTCCCCCGTGGAGCTCTTCAAGGTAACGACCCCGGCGTCGACTAGCAACACCTCGGTCACCGTCGTGAACCTGACGAGCTCGCTTTCGGAGAGCATGGTCAGCGCGAAGGGGGTGGAACTCGCCGTTCCGTTCTCGGTGCTGTACGGGCGTGCCGCGGCAGCCTGGCCGGTCCTGGGCCAGTTCGTGAACCTGAGCATGGTCACCGCGATCATCTCGGCCAATGGCAACTATACGGGTCCCACCCTCCCTGCGGGCCAGACCTCGACGAATGGCTACGACCCGTACCACTTCCTGGGCGCGTACGACTACCTCAACACCTTCTGGACGGAGAACCTCGACCCGTACGGGGATGCGGTGCCGGCGGCCCAGATCAGCCCGGTTTACACCTACGGCCACACCTACCACTCGGTCCGCTTTACCGGAACGCCCACGAAGGACTTCGTCACGCCCGAGATCGTCGGCCGGAGCACGTACACCGGCTGGAGCGACAGCAACCTCATCAACGCGACCTACGCGACCTGGAACTACACCGACCTGTTCATCGGCACCAACAGCACGGTCGGGGGCGGCAACTGGTTCATGGTCGCGATCTCGAACGACACGGGGGTCGGGGCGACGAACTTCTCCACGACGAACGTCGCGAACCTCACCCGGAACTTCGACTTCGGCACCCCGGTCAACTGGGTCTTTGATTACTCGGGTGGTGCGCCGAACGGGTCGCTGTACCAGGTCAACCTTACCGGCACCACTGCCACTTCGACCAAGTTCAATTTCGTCGCGAGCATCCGGGCCGGCACCGACGGGGACGAGTTTGCGATCCCCTTCTCGCTGCTGTATCCGAACCAGCCCGGGGGCGCGAACGCCGTCCCGGCCGGGGCCACGCCTCAACTGGTGGCCCTCATCTACGGAGGCTCGGGGGCGTACATCGGACCCACGATCCCCGCGGGTCAACAGTTCGGCAGCGGGACGGCCTTCGCCCCGATCAACTCCTACGTCTCGTTGACCATCGACCCGAACAAGGACGAGTACGCAGAGCCGGGCATCGTCCCGGGTGCTCCGGCGATTTCCCTGGTGGGCGCACCAATCTCGCTGAACATCGTGTTCAACGACCACCAGCCCCTCTACGCCCCGATCGACGGCCCCTACGCGCTCGCCTGGGCGGTCGTCCACCTGGAGGAGTACGCGGAGCAGGCGTTGATCGCCGGCCTCTACCCCACCATCAACATCACCTACTCGATCTCCGGGACGCTCCTCTACCAGATCCTGGGAGCGGCCCTCGGCGATTACAACAACAGCTACCTCGAGGCGGCCTGGATCCCCTCGAGCCAGTGGGGGAACAGCGTGTACACGGAAGTCACCACCTACGGTGACACCTTCCTGAGCTCGTTCGTGAACCCGTATCAGTACAACACGACGACGGTCGCCCAACTCCTCGAGTTCGACCTCGCCTTCAACACGCCGCCGTGGGCGTACCATGTCGCGAACAACAACGCGAGCGCGCTGTACTGGCAGTTGTTCAAGCTGTACCAGACCGGCACTGTCCTCACGACCGCGCAACTGACCGATGCCCTGGTCGACTTCTTCCTCTGGTCGACCAGCGAGCCAATCGAGACAGGCCAGCTCGGTAGCGCCTACATCAACTCGACGATGTGGGCGCTGTACAACCAGACGAGCTTCTCGATCTCGGACCTCAGCACGATCGCGAGTTACTACCCGGTGGAGGCGCAGCTCGTGATCTCGGCGTTCTCCCACGACCGGATGCTGAATGACGGCGCGGGCGGAAACGTGGAGCTGATCACGACGCCCTTCGACCACCCCATCCTGCCGCTCCTGCTGCTCGGCAACTGGACGGACGAGAACGGTGTCGGCATCGCCAAGGGGATCTGGGCCAACGACACGACCGCCCAGCTCACCA
>JASHYQ010000125.1 GCA_030042955.1 Thermoplasmata archaeon | reverse complement strand
GGCTACTTCCGAGATCCTGATGGGCACTTATGGGAAGTAGCCTGGAATCCGGCCTTCCCCATCGAGGACTAGTCCCCAGGGAGGGCAAGACACGCGCTTGTCCTTCGTCAGCTCCCAGCGTGGACAAGCCGGACCTTCTGTGCAGGGGCGTTCGTGCGGCGGGAAACTGCCCGTGCGGGCCGAGTCACGTGTGGGCCCGCATCTGTCGGAGGCCCCACCCATGATAGTAAGCGACGGTCCCGGCAAAGAGGATCAACCCGACGCCGGTGGTTCCGATGACGGTGACGGCAAGACCCGGCCAAAAGGAATAGTTCCCTGTCGCGGTGGCCCAGAAACCGAAGCCCGTCATGGCCACAACAATGGCGAGACCTGCCACGAGTAGAGCGAGGCTGAGGTGGTAGTCGCGCACCCATGAAGAGAGTCTGGTTGGTTCTTGCGCCGCTACGTTCTGAGCGCTCATGGGCCCGCCCTCAGTACGGGCCCGGATGCCTTAGAGGCTCCGTCGAGCGAATCTAACGCGGGTAGTCGGCCCGACGCCGAGAAAAGTCGACTCCGGTCCGCCCACGTTGGTACGGCGCTTATGCTCAGCGCGGTCCCCCTTCGATGGCGCGTTCCCTCCTTCCCGCTCGCGGTCTCGCTCCGCCCGGTCGGGATTCGCCGTTCGTAGCGAGTGGGTTCCGCGTACCCGAGGATCGGATTCGGTCGATCCGGACATGCCGGTGGGCAGCCGGGGCGACGCCAGGAAGGGCGGCCGTCGAAGGCGGAATCGACGGCGCCTGCGTCCTTGGGATGAGGCGTTTGGGCTTGAAAGCGGCGTGCGGGACCAAACGGGGCAAGGAGCCCCTATATCCGAGGTTGTGCAGAATTTCCGTGGAGATGTGGCCGGCGGGGAGAGAAGGGGTCACTTATCCCTACCCACCGTTTCTCGCCCAACGCCAGCGAGCTCGCAACGACGATGACAACCCGACCTATCTGGGCGGAGGTCTCCCGGAAGAATCTCCTGCACAACTACCGGTTGCTGCTTCGACTGGCGGGCGAGTCGACGGAGCTGATGGCCGTCGTGAAGGCGAACGCGTACGGTCACGGCCTCGAGCTCTGCGCCCGGGCCTTGGAGGCCGAGGGCGCCCGGTGGTTTGGCGTAACGAGCGTGGAGGAGGCCATCACGCTGCGCACGGTTTGTCCAGCGGCTCGAATCGTGGCATTCTCCGGCGTCTGGCCCGGCGAGGCGGCCGCGGTCTTCGAGCACCGGCTAACCCCGGTAGTTTGGGAGGCTTGGCAGCTCGACCTCCTGGAAGAGGAGGGACGACGACGCGGCGTCGCTGCGCGAGAGCTCCCCGTCCATCTCGAGATCGATACCGGGATGTCGCGGCAGGGAGTGCAAAGGGAGAACCTAACCGACCTTTTGACTAGATTCGGTGAGCGCTCGCCGTTGCGCCTGGAGGCCGCGATGACCCATTTTCACTCGCCGGATCGCCCCGAGCCCACTGAACTCCAGATGGAGGGGTTCGCCGCCGCCGTCGAAACGATTGAGCAGAGCGGATTGCGACCGGAGTTCCTGAGCGCCGGAAGTTCGGCGGACGTGCTGGACCAGAGCACGAGGGCCGTAACGGAGCTCGCGCGCCGCTACAAGACGCGGCGGATGGTGCGCACCGGGCTCGCGCTGTACGGGTACTCTCCCCAACGAGAAGCGGACGCCGAACTGCGACCCGTACTAACCTGGAAGGCGCGAGTCACGTCCCTTCGAGACGTCGAGGCTGGCACAAAGGTAGGGTACGGGGGAACCTTTACTGCGCAGCGTAGGACGCGCTTGGCTCTCCTGCCCGTGGGATACGCGGACGGACTGAGTCGCCTGCTCTCCAATCGGGGGTATGCGTTAGTCGGGGGCGAGCGCGCGCCAGTCGCGGGACGAATCTCGATGGACCAGGCGACGGTCGATGTGACCGATATCCCTGACGTAAGGGTCGGGGATGAAGCGGTCCTGATCGGCGAGCAAGGTACCGTTCGAGTCACAGCGTCCGAACTCGCGGAGTTGACCGGAACCATCCCCTACGAAGTTCTCTGCGCAATCGCGCCCCGCGTCCCTCGGAAGATGGTCGAGTAGGCCGGTGGGCGACCCCGCGGCCTGCTTGGGAGGGGCAGCGGGAGGGCTGGGTTTGGGCAGACCCCTAACTGCACGCTCGAGCTCCTCAGCGACGCTCTTCGGTTGTCCGACGCCCGGCCGGACGAGGTCCTGGAGCAGCTCGGTAAGAACGAGAAACGTCGAGCTTCGAAGGGCGTCCTTAGATTACTGTCGGGCCGGGTCACGGTCGAGTGCGGGGGTGGGAGGCTGAAGAGAGCTAGCCTGCCGGCCCTGGCAGCGACCTGAGGACGAGCTCATTTTCGTCCTCGTATCGGGCGCCTCGAAAGGTCTCCCCTTGCCTATCAAGCGAGGGACGGTCCGTCCGAAATCTGACGTGTTATTGAAACAGGGTTCAGTCCTTCTACTCCAAGGCGCCTGGCACGAGTCACGACTTCGACTCGGGGACCCAGGATGGCAGTTCCATTCCGCGCATGATAAAAGCCCCCCGCGCGGGAACCCCCTGCGTGCACGAAGCGCTTCCCCCAGGATGTCGCCAGAGGGGTTGACGTGCGCGTTGACACCGGTTCCAGTAAACTAGAGTTTACGAGGGTAATTTCCTTCGATACCGGATGCACTCTCAACCCTGGGTGGGGGTCGTAGGAGCGAGTCCTTGTGGGCCGTGGATCCGGCAAGGAGGAGCGTTTTGCTCGTGATGGCGCTTGGGGTCGGGGCCGTCCTCCTCCTGGGAGGGGTCGGCCTGATCGGCTCCCTGACAGCGAGCGGCGAGTGTCATTCCGGGGAATCGGTGTTTGACGGCGCGAGCGGGTACGTTTGCTTGGTCCACCACCCCTTGAATGACGTGACGACCCTCAGCGATACGGCCGATCGGGTCGTCGAGTCCATTCCTGTGGGGTCGGGTCCAGCCGGTATGGCGTATGACAGCGCCAA
>JASHYQ010000124.1 GCA_030042955.1 Thermoplasmata archaeon | reverse complement strand
TCACGCAGCTCGGTCGTCCGCCGGAGGAGCTCCGCGCGATCACCCCCCCGTTCGCGCGGCTCACGTACGCCGCCGCGGTCGAGCGGCTGAAGGGCCAGGGATTCCCGATCGAGTGGGGCAAGGAGCTCGGCGGCACGGAGGAGCGCGCGCTCACGCTCGAGTCGTCCGCGCCGCTCTTCGTGACGCACTTCCCCCGCGAGATCAAGGCGTTCTACATGCTCCAGACCGCGGACGACCCCCGGACCGTCGACGCGGCCGACCTCCTCGGACCCGAGGGCTACGGGGAGATCATCGGCGCATCCTGCCGCGAGACCAGCATCGACCATCTCCTCGAGCGGCTGGGCCAGATGGGAATCGACCCCGCCGAGTACAAGTGGTACCTCGACCTGCGGCGGCACGGCAACGTCCCGCACGCCGGGTTCGGCCTCGGGATCGAGCGCGTCCTTCGGTGGATGCTGCGCCGCGAGCACATCCGGGACACCACGCCGTTCCCCCGGACCCCGTCGCGGCACACTCCATGACCGCGGAAACCCGCCCGGTCGGGGCAAGGTTCAAGAGTGCCTGCGTGCCTCGCGGCGCTGCACTCCCCCGTCGGAGAATCTAGCGTGCGTCCAGAACAGGGAGACCGGGGAGCTGAGAGTACCGCCTCGCCCGCGGCGCCGAAGTCGCAACCGACCGTCGTGGAGCGGATCACGCACGCCGACATACCAGCGATCTGCGCGCTCTTGAAACGGGTCGCTGACGCCCAGCCCGCGGGCCTGCCGCCCGAGCTGGCCAAGGCCTGGCAGCCCGGTCCGCTCGAGTTCACGAGCCAGATGGAGGGCGTCACGTACTTCGCGGCCCGACGCGAGGGTCGGATCCTCGGGACCGTCGGCTGCGAGATCCGGCACGGGACCTGTCACCTGATGGTGCTCGCGGTCGAGCCGGAGGCCCGTCGTCAGAAGGTGGCGACCGCGCTCCTCGTCGCGGCGATGGAGTGGGCCAAGCACTCGAACGCGCCCACGGTCTGGGTCGATGCGCTCGCCCGGTTCAGCTCCGTCGCCGGGCTGCTGAAGCACCACGGCTTCTCGGAGGCGGGCACGCTCCACAAGCACGAGTGGGGCGAGGACGTCGTCCTCTTCGAGCGCGTGCTCTAGCGCCCGGCCCGGGTCGCGGTCGTGCGCGTTCGCCCGGTCGGGACCCCGTGGGTCTCCTGCAGGGCGCGAAGTCGTCGCAGCCCCTCTTCCGGCCGGCCCCGGAAGAAATCGCGGGCCCCGCGGGCGAGCTCGATCGCCTCCAGCTCCGTCGCGATCCCGTGGGTCCGTTCCTCGATGAGGTAGTCCCCGTACTCGGTGATGTATCGAGGGAGGTTCGCCTTGAGGCGCCCGACCGCCTGGAGGCGGAGGGAGCGGATCTCCTGCTTCAAGGCGGCGAGCTTGCCGGCCCGCAGGTCCGCCTCGAGCTCGAGCTCGCTCTCCGCCGGGTCCTGCGGGGGCTCGACGCCGAGCACGGTCATGTCCTTGAGCAACGACACCAGCCGCTCGAGCTCCTCCCGGGCCTGGTCGAGGTGGCGCTCCTTGATGGCGACGACCCGGTCGACCTGCCGGTAGGTAGCCAGCGCCTGGGCGATGTCGCCCGAGCGGGCGGTGTGCAGCGCATCCTCGATCTGGTCCCGTTCGAGCCGGCTGTCGACCGAGTAAGCCTCGAGGCGGGCGAGGCGTCCCTTGGTCCGCTTCTCCCACTCCTCGAACGCCGTCACGATCCGCTTCTGCGCGATCCGCTCGATTCCGCGAACGACCTCCGCCCACGGCTCCGGGTTCCACGCGGTTCGCGCCGCCTCTTCGGCCCACGCCGGCAGGTGAGGGATCTCGATGCCGAGCGTCTCGACGTTCTCCTCCCACTGGTCCAGCCGGGCGAGGCGCCGGGTGAGCTCTGCGGCGAACGGATTTGCGCCGGGGCCTGTGCGTCGGCCGGCCGGCCGCGGATGGGGGTGCGAGGTCCCCGCATGAAGGCCGAGTTGGGAATCCTCGGGGGCGCCCGACGAAGACCCCTCCGTCATCTCCTCGTCGGCCTGGGCGAGAGGAGCGTGGCAGGACGGGCAAAGGAACGCGTCCGCCGGGACCGGGGCGCCGCACCGGGGGCACACCATGCCCTCGCTCGCCATTGACCCGAGAAGAATAGACCACGGAGCCTTAAATACGAGAGTCGAACGCCGCGTCGCGGCGCGGGGAGGTCGGCCCATGGGTGCGAAGGGAGGGGAGTGAGAGTTGGTCCAGCCCTCGAACGGAGTTCGGACAATAGACTCCCGCGGCTTCTGGTAACGCGTCGCGCGAGGCGATTTATCCCACGGTTCCGGTCGGCCCGTCCATGCGAATCCGCGCTGTCTTCTTCGATTTCGGCGGTACTCTGGTCACGCCGTTACGCGACATCTACCCGGTCTTCGAGGAGGTCCTGCGGGGCCGCCATATCTCGCTCGACCGTGCGGCCTTCGAACGAGCCCATTCAGAGGTCGACGCGCGGTTGGGTCCGTTCTCCAGTCAGTATCTCGGCCGCTCTTCCGGGATGGTCGACCGTTACAACGCACGTGACCTGGAGCAGCTGGGGATCGAGGACCCGCACGGGGAGGTTGTGGCCGACCTTCACGAGGCGTTTACCTCCCCGCGGTGGCATCGCCCGTACCCCGAGAGCGACGGCGTCCTCCGCGAGCTGGGACGGCGCGGGGTCGCTCTCCACGTCGTCTCCAACAACACGGAGATCCTCCCCGAGACCCTGGCGAGATTGGGCTGGTTGGACCGTTTCGCCACGGTCACGTACTCCCAAGAGGCCGGTGCGGAGAAGCCGGACCCG
>JASHYQ010000123.1 GCA_030042955.1 Thermoplasmata archaeon | reverse complement strand
TTGCGGAGCTCTTCCTCGCCCACGACCTTCTCGATCGCGCGCTCGAAGTCGGCGAGCGTGACCGTGTCGCGCTCCTCTCGGATCGCCCACATGCCCGCCTCGGTGCAGATGGCTCGGATATCGGCCCCGGTCGCACCCTCGCATCGCAAGGCGAGGGTCTCGAAGTCGATCGGTTCCCGGATCGACATCCCGTGGGAGTGGATCTTGAAGATCTCGGCCCGGCCGAGCTCGTTCGGGACCGGGATCTCGATGATCCGGTCGAAGCGGCCCGGACGCAGGAGCGCGTCATCGAGGATGTCGGGCCGGTTGGTCGCCGCGATGATCTTCACGTTCGCGAGGGGTTCGAACCCGTCCATCTCCGCGAGGAGCTGCATCAGCGTCCGCTGGACCTCGCGGTCCCCGCTGGTCGCGACCTCCAGGCGCTTCGCGCCGATTGAATCGACCTCGTCGATGAAGATGATGGTCGGGGCCTTGTCGCGGGCGAGCTGGAACAGCTCCCGCACGAGGCGAGCCCCCTCCCCGATGTACTTCTGGACGAGCTCGCTACCGACCAGCCGAACGAACGTCGCGTTGGTGTGGTGGGCGACCGCCTTGGCGATCAAGGTCTTACCGGTGCCCGGCGAGCCGATCAGGAGCACGCCCTTGGGGGGGTCGACCCCGACCTTCTTGTACAGCTCCGCGCGGAGCAGGGGGTACTCGACCGCCTCCCGGATCTCGCGGATCTGGTCGGCGAGGCCCCCGATGTCCTGGTAGGTGACGGAAGGCTTGTCGACGATCTCGCTCGCGGTCACGAGGGGGTCGAGGGACGCGGGCAGCACGCCCATGACGGCGAGGGTCTGCTTGTTGAGGGCGACGCGGGAGCCCACGGTGATCTTCCCGTGTTCCACGGTCTCCGCGGAGTTGACCACGAAGTCGGGGCCGGTCGACGATTTCACGATCACCCGGCCATCGGTGAGGACGTCCCGGACGCTGCCGACGATGAGCGGAGGATAGCGGAGCCGGTCGAGCTCGGTCTTGAGCCGCTTGACTTCCCGCTGGAGGCGAAGGATCTCGGCCTCCATGTAGTGCCGTTCGCTCTCCACCCGCTTGATCGCCTCCGCGAGCTGGGTGTTCCGCAGCTCGAGGAAGTTGACCCGGTCAAAGGAGTCGTGAGGCACCGCAGGCACTTCCGGTTCGCTCATCGTGCTCGGTACATGCGACTGTCGCCTCTCACCGAGAATCAATAAGCGTGACGCCTTATAAGTAATCCATTCGCACAGCGCAAGAAGGCGACCGATGGGTTCCAGCGAGGTCCGGCGGGCGTCTGCCTTTGCTCCGGGCCACGTGACCGGCATCTTCGTCCCGGACCTCCGAGCTCCCGACCCTCGGGGTCGCGGGTCGCGCGGGGCGGGGCTGGTTCTCGAGCTCGGCGCGACGGCGACGGTGGAGTGGCGGCCGAGCCGTCGCTCCCGACTGAACGTGCGGGGCGAGGGCGGTGTCCTCCTCCCGATCACGGAGGAAGCCGCTCGGCACCTCGTCCCTCGCGATTCCGGTGCGGTCACGGTGCGGGTCCGACACGACCTGCCGATGGGCCAGGGGTTCGGGACGAGCGCGGCCGGCACGCTCGCCGCGTCCCTCGCGCTCGCAAAGGCGTTCTCCCTCTCCCCTCATCGGGCGGTCGAGGTGGCCCATCTGGCCGACCTGCTCGGTGGGGGCGGGCTGGGAGGAGTACCGGCGATACTGGGGGGCGGGTTGGAAGTGCGCACGGTCGCCGGCGTTCCCCCGTGGGGGAGGGTCGCGCACTTTCCGGTCCAACGGCGGCTCCTCGTGGGCGTGGTCGGTGGTCCGTTGCCTTCCCCTGGTCTCCTCGGGCAATCGAGGTTCCTGCGTCGGGTCACGGCCGCGGCGGGAGACGAGCTGCGCCGGTGGGGTCCCCGGCCGACCTTGGACGCCTTCTTCACCGCAAGTGAGCACTTCACGGACCGTCTGGGCCTCGCCCCGTACCCTCTGCGACGGGTCCTCCGGGGAGTTCGGGCCCGAGGCGCCCGAGCCGCGCAGGCGATGTTCGGGCAGAGCTTCTTCGCGCTTGCGCCGAGCGATAGAGTTCGAGCGGGCGTGCTCAACTATCTAGCATCGGCACGGGTCGCGGCGATCGAGGTCGGGACCGGCGGCCGCGGAGCTAGGGTCCTTCCCTCCGACGCAAGCATTTTAACGGGTCGCCGGTCCCGACACCACCCATGACGCGCAAGCCGGCCCGCATGTACCGGAAGATCGAGGGGCAGGTGTACACCCGCCAGGAGTACATGGGCGGCGTCCCGACCTGCCGGATCACCCAGTTCGATACCGGCAACCTCCACCGCGAGTTTCCGTGGCAGCTCTCTCTTGGAATGGAGGAAGCGGCCCAGGTACGCGACATCGCCCTCGAGGCCGCCCGGGTCAGCGCGGTCCGGGTCCTCGAGCGGACCTCCCCCAACGAGTTCCACCTCAAGATGCGTCGCTTCCCGCACCAGGTCCTGCGGGAGCACAAGATGGCGACGGGCGCCGGCGCCGACCGTATCTCCGACGGGATGCGACGGGCGTTCGGGAAGCCGGTCGGTCACGCGGTCCGGGCCGAGATCGGGACCGAGATCCTGACGGTCTACACCACCAAGGCTCACTTGGACGACGCGAAGGAGGCCCTCCGGAAGGCTTCCCACAAGCTACCGGTGCCGACCCGCGTGGTCATCACGGAGCGGGCTTAGTCGCCTTTGTCCCGGGCGGCCTCACCACCAGCACCGGGCACGGTGCATGGTTGACCATCGCGCTCGAGACGCTGCCAAGCAGAAGCCGCTTCGCCGCGGAGAGTCCCCGGGAGCCGATGACCAAGAGGTCGGGAGTGTGCTCCTCGAGTTCGCCGAGGAGCTCGTCGACCACCACGCCGTCCGCGCAGACCCCGGTCACCGCGGTCAGGCCCGCGCTTTCGGCATGCTTCACGGCCGCCTCGACGATCTGCTGGAAGCGGGGCCGGTCGGTCGGAGGGATGGCCGCGGCCACGAACGGCTCGTTCGGGGCCATCATGATCGGCTGGAGCGGCGCGATGGCGACGATCTCGAGCTCGCTCCCGTACCGCTGCGCGAGGTCGATCGCGATGTCGAGAGCGGCGTTCGCATGCTCCGATCCATCGACCGCGACCGTGATGTGCTGGAAATGGGGAGCTGTCATACAGCTCGAATACCGACCGGGCTACATCTCCATTACGGGAAGGGCTGGGAGCGGGGTCCCGCGGCGGTTGTGGGGGCCGGGACGGACAGAAGCGTTCTTTTAAAGGGACCGGCCTGACCCGGGCGGAAGCGTGACCTCGTGCCTCCGACCTGTTCCAACTGCGGTGCCACCGACTTCGTCTGGGCGAACGACCTCAAGACCGGCTCGCGAGGGAGCGGAAGCCTCTCCCTACGCTCTCGCGGGGAGCTGGCCATGGGTACGCGAATCTGTCGGAACTGCGGACACGCCGACCTCTTCCTGAAAGACCCCTCGATCCTCCGCATGCCCCACACCTGGAGGCCGGGGGAGTTCGTCCCGATCGCGCCCAAGCCTCCCGCGACCTCGACGTCGAGTCCGCCTACCGTCACCCCTTCCACCCCTGCCGCGGCGCCCGCCCCGAAGGTGGAACCGGCCCCGGCAGCCCCGTCGGCCGTGCCTGCTCCCCCACCCGCCCCCACCTCCCCGCCCCCCGAACCGCCTTCGGCTCCTTCCGCACCGGCTCCTCCTCCGCCCCCCCCACCCCCTCCGCCCCCGCAGGACTCGGGCGGTCCCGCCTCCTCCGAAGGGGAGGCTCCTGCCCCAGCGAAGAGGCCGCGTCGCCGGGCGCGTAGTAAGGGAGGGGAGGGCGGGTCTGGGACTCCGCCCCCTCCGTAGCGGCCCTTCCGTCCTCCAGTGAGGGCGGGCCACGATGCGCCATCCAGGCGCATCGCACCCACTGGGAGTCAGAAGGTAGGGAGAAATACACGGTGCTCCCTAGTTGGGCTGTCCTTCGCGCGACCTGCCCACCAGGCCGCGCACCGGGAGTTGGACAATGAGCGCCGCCCAGACCCCAGCATGGAGTGCCGTCATCGTCGCGGGGGACGAGGAAACCCGGATCCTCTTTCGCGGGCTGCTGAGGTTGCACCGTATCCGGGTCGAGGGGGAGGCTGACGGAGCTGAACGGGCGCTGGAGCTCGTGCGGAACCACCGGCCCCAGCTCCTCGTCGCCGACATGAACCTGGCCGAAGGGAGTCCGACCGCCCTCGTCGCCGATGCGCGACGGGTCCATCCTGAAGTACGGGTAGTCCTGGTGGGGGCGGCCTCGCGCCCTCTCCCCGAGGGGTCGGACGGGACTCGACCGGACGCGGTGCTGATGCGCCCGTTCCGGATCAGAGAGTTCGCGGAGGCCGTGAACCCCGGAGCCTCCGACGGCGGCGCCCGGACGTCTTAGCCCGGCTCGCGTCGATCCCGGGCGACGCGGGCGTCGAGGGTCCTCGTACTTTTCGTCGTCTCGGGCGCCTGGAGGTCCAAGGGCTTATGGACGCTGCCCCCTCCGTCGTCCCTCAGATGGATGGCAAGCCGACTATCCCGAGCGAACCCCCCACGACCCGCGCGAGCCTGACGCTTCCGGCCATCTCTCGGCACCTGCGTGCGCCCCGACGATGGCGCGGCGGGCCCGCCTGGCTCGTCATGATCGCGGATGTGGACGCGGCCAGCATTCTGACCGCGTTAGCGTCGGGCGCGAGCTACCGGTACGACCTCATCTGGTTCCTCGTCGTCCTCACCCTGCCCCTCTTCTTCATCCAGGAGGCGTCCGGTCGGCTCGGGTCGGTCGCGGGGAAGGGGCTGGGGGAACTCGCCCGAGAACGGTTCCCTCCCCGGATTGCCTCGACCGCGGCGATCTCCATGGCCGCCGGCGACGTCGCGATGTACGTCGCGGAGTACGCCGGCATCGCCCTCGGCCTGAGCCTGTTCGGGATCCCTCCCATCATCTCCCTCCCGATGGCGTTCGTGGCGCACATCGGGCTGGTCGCGCGGGGACGCTACGCCTGGGTGGAACGGGTCCTCATCGGCGCCTCCGCCGGGGTCGTGGTCTCGCTCGCGGTGGTCGTCTTCCATCGCGGCCTGCTTCCCTATTCTCCGTTCGGGTACTCCACCTCGCCCGCGTTCTTCTTCCTTCTCGCGGCGAACGCGGGCGCGGTCGTGATGCCGTTCATGCTGTTCTTCCAGTCCTCCGCCACGGCCGAGAAGCAAACCACCATCGCGATCTCGCGTCAGTCGACCCTCCTCGGGGCGATTGTGAGCGAGCTCCTCATGGTCGTTGTGGTGATGATCGGGGCGGGCCTCTCGAGCTCGTTCAAGTTCGCCACCGCCTCCGAGTTCTCGTCTGCGCTCGCCTCCGGGCTCGGCCAGTACGGGACGTACGTGCTCGGGATCGGGCTGGTCGCGGCCGCGTTCCTTGCGCTGGTGGTGATCTCGCTCGGGAGCGCCTGGGGGGTAACGGAGGCGCTCGGCCTCTCCCCGAAGGCGACCCGCTGGATCTACATCGTCGAGAGCGTGCCGGCCGTGTTCGTGCCGCTCCTCTTCCCCCAGCTCGTGACCCTCGTCCTCGGGCTCATGGTCGCGCTCGTGTTCGTCCTCATCGTACCGGGAATCTTCGTC
>JASHYQ010000122.1 GCA_030042955.1 Thermoplasmata archaeon | reverse complement strand
GACGGCGCATGCCGCGTTCATGAACGCCCTCGAGGCGGAGCGGTGGGTCGTCCTCGGGGGACCGCTCCGCGGCGGCCACAGGCACCGGGCGATGCTGGTCGTGCAGGGACCGGACGAGCCTACGGTGCGGGCGCGCCTCGACCCTGACCCCTGGTACCTTAACGGCGTCCTTCGTCCGGTCTCGTTCGAGCCCTGGGAGCTCCTTCTCGGCCGTCTTCCTTGAGACGACCCGAACGTCCGGGTCCCCGGCGGCGAGAGGTCGGGGTCCATCCGTGAAGGTCGAGGCGGACCCTGCCGGCGCGGAAGCGGACGCCCTCGATCTCCAGCCGGAGCCGCTGCTCGCGCCCCTCCTCCCCGGGCAGCGCGATGCGTCCCCCTGCGGCGATCACGCGGTGCCAGGGGAGACCGCTCGAGCCTTGGAGCGCGCGCACGGTCAGCCGGGCCCCGCGGGGGAACCCCGCGGCCTCCGCGACCTGACCGTAGGTGATCACCCTGCCTCGCGGGACGAGGGCGATCACCCGCCGAAGCCGAGCCAGAGGGGAGGAGGGCGGAGCCGCCCTACGGCGCCCGCGCGTGCGACCGGTCATGCGGCCTCGCCTCTGCTCTCGACGGCCCCGCCTCGGAGGTTCCCGAGGTTCGTGGGGGCCGGTGCCCGGAACAACGGAACCTGCTCATGGCCTAGCGCACAGGGAGAGCGGCAGGGCGGCATCGCCTGAGCCCCGCCCCGCGGACGGCGGTCTCCCGACCGCCCGGTCCGCCTCGGTTCCAAACGAGGGCTCAAATCGGCTCGGTCATGTTGCGAGCAGCGATGCACCCGAGCGGCTCCCCCGCCCTGCCCCGCCGCCGGAGGCTCCTCGCCTTGGCCGTGGCCGGCGTCGTCGTCGTGGCCGGGGCGGGAGCCTACCTCACCCTGCGTCTGCTCGTCGGGGCGGGCGCGGGCCCTCTCGGCTACGGTCCCACCGAGATCGACGTCCTCCCCTCGCCCGCCACGAGGTCGGCGTGCATCGTCGATACGCCGGGGACGCCGCGTCCCACCTACGACCTCCGCTACGGGACGCTCCAGGCGAACACCTACTCGGTGCCGACCGGAACGGTCGGACATGCCGGGATGTGCTACAACGCCACGACCGGCTCGCTGTTCAGCTACGTCAACTGGACCCACGTCGGGGCGGAGGGGGGCTGGTTCTCCTACCCCCAGGTCGCCTACGGCGTGGACGACTACGCGGGGGCGGCCACGGTCTACACCAACCAGAGCCCGGCGTGGGCCCTTCCTCAGACCGTCGCGACGACGGTGAACGAGAGCCTCTGGGTGACGACGTCGTACGCCCTCCGCCCACCGAGCTCCTCCGCCGTCACCGGCTACGACCTCTCGCTCGACGATTTCCTCAGCGAGGGGCTGCCTCCCACGCTCGAGGTCCCACCGTTCGTCGAGGTCGAGATCTTCCTCGCCCACAACATCAGTTACCCGTTCTCCTGGGTCCATTGGAGCACCCTCACGCTGGTCAACTCGACCCTCGAGGTCGAGCCGTGGGACGTGGCCTACTGGTGCCACGGCACCGACAACGGCACGAACGGGAACGTGAGCTTCGACTTCTCCTTCGGGGGTCAGGCGACCCACGGGCTCGTCGCGGGGACGGTCGGGGTCAACCTGAGCGCGATGCTCCGCGAGGTCGAGACGCTCATGCCGGGGGCTCTGTGCTGGACCGGTCCCACGCACGCCTTCGCCGGCTTCTACCTCGGGCAGGAGGACCTCGGGTCGGAGGACGGCGCCGTCGGGAACGCGTCCTACAACTACAACTGGACGGTGACGGGCTACTGCCTGCACACCCGAGCCGACCCGACCAACGCTTCTAGGGTGGCGTGCGGCGCCTCGGGCGACCCCGGCCCGCCCACGGTCGGCCTGCCGGGTTCCGGGACGACCGCCCTGTCGCGGCGCTTGCCGCACCCGACGCTTTAACTCCCGCCCCCTCTCAGTGGGGCGTGGAGCCGCCTCCCGCCTCCCGCTCGGTCCGGATCGCCTCCGGCGAGATCGAGTCTCGGCTCGTCAGCACCCGCCTCGTGATCCCGAGCTCGGCGCAACCCGCCTGGCCCCCGTTCCGTCGGCTCGGCGAGAGCATCGCGAGCCGGGGCCGTCAGCTCCCGGCCCACGCGCACGCGGCCGAGGAGGTCCTGACGTACGTGATCGAGGGGTTCGCGTCGTACCAGCTGGACGCCGGTCCGTCCGTTCCCCTCTCCCAGGGTTCGGCCCGTCTGCTCACCGCCCTGTCACGCGTCAACCACCGGGTCGTGCCCGCCGAGGGCGCGGCGATCCGCTGGTTCAATCTCGTGGTCGGCCTTCCCCAAGCGTCCGTGGGCGGCCCCCAGCTGCAAGCCGCGGGCCCGGGCGTTCCTCCGGTCGAGGTGGACAATGTCCGGGTGGTGCGTTTGGTCGGTCCCGAGGCCCCGATGCGCTCGTCCGCAGGGCTCGAGTGCGCGGACCTCCTCTTCGTCCAGGAGAGCACGACGTTCGCCACCCTCGGTGGGGGTCGGAGGGCGATCGTCTACGCGCTGGCCGGACACGGGTCCGTGGACCAGCGGGACCTCTCCAGCGGAGAGGCGGCGCTCGCCGAGGGCCTGCCGGCCGTGGCGATCCGAGGGGCTCCGGGGTTCCGGGCGATCCTTGCGACGGCGCCGAGGGAGCTTCGGAGCGATCGGTAAGGTCTCGGAGCCGGGAGTCCCAGGAACCTTTCCGACGCTTGCTGGTCGCCGTCCTCGTTCGAGCGGGCTCGCGCGCGTGCCGGCAAGTCGAGAAGTCCTACGGTTGAACCCGAGGGCCGGCGGGCCCCTCGAGCCTAGAGGGGCGCATCGGTCGGAGTCGAGCCTCCCGCTCTGGCCAGAGGGGCGAAGGCGGCCCTCGTCTCGACGCCGAGCTTCTTGGTTCGCACGATGGGCGGCGGCTCTGGAACGAAGGACTCGGGGTCTAGGATGCGGCCCGTCCCGGGGTGCCGGGGAACGCCGAGCGAAGGTACGCCTCGACGGCGTACTGGCGCAGCATGCGATGGCTGGTGAAGTAGGACCCGACGTAGCCGATCGCCTGCTTCATCATCGACCGCCACCGCTTCGTGTCCTCGTAGTAGCAGGGCAGGACCGTCCCCTCGAGCTTCGCGTAGAGGGCGGAGGCATCCTTTCGGTCCGCGTCCTCTCCGTCGGTGTGCGGGATCGACCAACCGTTCACCCCTTCGAGGCACCCTTCCTCCCACCAGCCATCGAGGGTGCTCAGGTTCAAGCCCCCGTTGAGCGCGGCTTTCATGCCGCTGGTCCCCGCGGCCTCCATCGGCGGCAAAGGGTTCTGGAGCCAGAGGTCCGCTCCTGCGACTAGGGCTTTCGCCCACTCCATGTCGTAGTTCGGCAGGAACACGCACGGGACCTTGCCCTCCAGTCGGCGGATCCGCTCGTGCAGGCGCTGAATCGACCCCTTGCCCACGCGGTCCCGCGGGTGGGCCTTCCCCGCGAGGACGAGCTGGAACCGATGTCGCGACGCGAGGTCGGCGAGCCGAGCCGGATCCTCGAACAGGAGCAGGGGGCGTTTCCAGCTTACCATCCTCCGGGCGAACACGACGGTGAGGGCCTCCGGGTCGAGTTCGACACCTGCCCTCTCGCGAATCCGCTCTACCAGACCCCGCTTCGCCGCCAGGTGGCGGTCCCAGACCTCGTCCTCCCCCAACTGGAGGGCCCGGACCAGCATCTCGGGTACCTGCCGCCACCGAGGGATCCTGGCG
>JASHYQ010000121.1 GCA_030042955.1 Thermoplasmata archaeon | reverse complement strand
GTACGTCGCTGTCCACCTTGCCCGGGAGGGTGCGGACGTCACCGCCACTTACCTGCCTCGAGCTACCCCCAGCCCCCCGACGGCCGTCCCGGGAGTCCGTCACGTGCCCCTCGACGTCACCGACCGACATCAGGTCGAGCGAACGGTCGCGGAGGTCCACCCGGACGTGATCTACCACTTCGCCGGGCAGGCGTTCGTCATCCCCTCCTGGGAGGACCCGGCGGGTACTTTCGCTACCAACCTGACGGGAACGCTCTACCTGCTCGAGGAACTTCGGCACCACGCCCCGAAGACGGACTTCGCCTTCGCCGGGAGCGGGACGGAGTACGGGGACCCTCCGACCATCCCCACCCCAGAGGACTCGCCCCTTCGTCCGACGAGCCCGTACGCCTCGAGCAAGGCGGGGGCGGACCTCCTTTGCTACCAGTACTTCCGCAGTTTCGGAATTCCCGTCTTTCGATACCGGATCTTCGGAACGACAGGTCCGGGTAAACGCGGGGACTCGACCAACGACTTCGCGAGCCAGATCGCCGCTCTGGAGCGGAAGCCGACGTCGCGGGTGCTCCGCGTGGGCAATCTGGACAAGCGGCGGGACATCCAGGACGTGCGGGACGCGGTCCGGGCGATGGTCACCGTGGTTGAGAAGGGAACACCGGGCGAGGCCTACAATATCGCGAGCGGAATCCCCCGGCTCGTTGAGCAGAATCTCCGGACGCTCCTCTCCTTCGCGCGAGTGCCGATCTCGGTCGAGACCTCCGCAGAGAAGATCCGGCTTGTCGACGAACCCGTCCACCTCGCCGACATCTCCCGGCTCCAGCGCCTGGGGTGGTCTCCCCAGATTCCCTTTGAGCAGACCCTTCGAGAGATCCTGGACAGTTGGCGAGCACAGTACTCCTAGGTTGCGCAGTGTGCATATGCATATTCATATGCATACTTAACCTGGGATCGCGCGGGCCGGCCCCTGGGGCGTAAGGGATCAACCCTCCCCTCGACCAAGAAGGAGGTCCGACTCGACCGCCGTATGACGAGGCAAACGCCCCCCGCACGAGCGACCCAGAGTGCACTGACAACCAGAGCTGGTGTGTTTGTCTACCAAGTATCGAGTTTTCCATTCCTTCATGATGCCGCAACCTTACAGTGGGCAGGATTTGGCTACGATCCCTGAGGAACTTGGGGAAAGAGGCGCCCCAGGAGCGTCTGGCGGTCCGGACGGCCACCTCTAACCTTTCCCTCCGTTCAGGGGGCTAAAAACGGCCGTTCAGGCCTCGTATAACTGCTGTTATACACCCTCACGTCAGAGAACCGTGCTCGGATTGGCGGGCTGGGTCCCCCTCGGTTCGCCCAAACAGTGGTAGAGTAATGCTATACACTTAATTATGGTTCCTAATGTCGGCCGGAGCGTGAAACCCAAGTTTCGGTCAACTTGGTCGAAAAACCCACCCCTGCGTGCCACAAATTGGGTGGATCCTCCGCTCGAGTGACTGGCGCACCCCCCCTTCCTTCGTAATTCGCCTCTAAGGCCTACTTGGGAGCGCCAGTATCGTAAGATACGTTCCTACAACTTCCTGGAGGCAATCCGGGTGACCTTGAACCGCCATTTTCCTCCCGGGTTGAGCTTCGAGCGGGTGAACAGCTCGTCACACCCGCTCGCTTCTAGCGCGCCCCACTCGGCGAGACGCAGGAGCTCCTCCCCTCGAAGCTTTACCGACCCCCGCCGAGCAGCCTCGCCGACCGCCCGTGAGTCGATCGGGAGAATCGTCAATTTGCGTCGGAGGCGCTCGACAGCGGCCCGCCGCGCAGCCGCACCTTTTGCCGAGCCTACCCCCGCCAGGATCGAGAGCTCCATCATCGAGATCTCTGTAGTCGCTACCTCGACCCCCCGAAGTTGGCGCAGGAGGTGCTTTGCGAACCCCTCTCCCTCAAGAATTCCAAGGAGAACCCAGGTATCGAGCCCCTTCATCGACCGACCTCCCGCCGGGCGCGGGCCCGACGAGTGCGCTCCCCTGCTGCTCGACGGGGTCCGCCCCCCCAGCTGCCGTAAAGCTCCTCGAGACCCTCCCGCTGTTCCAGTAGGCGTCGCAGCAGGCTCGTGAAGCTCTCGCCCGGACGTTTCTCGTGCATGAGAGCGTCGTAGACCGTCTTCTGCACGGCGATGTTTCGGGAGGACATACATACGCATATGCATATGTTGTACTAAAACCGCTCCCTCGATCTGCATACTCGTAACCCGGATCTAGATCAAGTGGTCCCCGGTCGGCAGCGAGCTCACGCAAACGCCCCCGAGAGAGTTACGTCGGGAGGCGGGAGGCGACCGGGGTTACCCGAGGCGGTGTACGCAACCCCTTTCATCAGTCGAGGGTCCGGAGCCGCGTGGACCGACCCCGCCTCGCGGTGCTAGGGCTCGACTCAGTATCGCCGGACCTGCTAGAACGATTCCGGGCAGAGACCCCCCGAATCCAGCACCTCTTGGCGCAGTCGACGCGGGGAACCCTGGTGAGTTGTGACCCCCCTATCACCGTCCCGGCGTGGTCGGTGATGTTCTCTGGGGCCGATCCGGGCTCTCTCGGCCTCTATGGGTTTCGCCATCGAAAGGCGGGCTCCTACGACCAGATGTACATTCCGAACTCCTCCACGGCTCGTCGCCCAATGGTCTGGGATGCCCTGTCGAGAGCCGGTCGGAGGGTGGCCGTGGTGGGAATGCCGCCGGGATACCCACCCCCGGCGGTGAACGGGGTGTACGTTTCCGACTTCCTGACCCCCGACGGGACGAACAATTGGGCCTACCCTTCCGGCCTGGTACCCGAGCTGGAGAGGGAGGCGGGAGGGCCGTTCTTCGACATCTCGTTCCGGGTTGACGACCGAGCGGGGGTGGCCCGGAACCTGCTCGAGATGACTCGCCGCCGCTGGAAGGTCGTCCGTTACCTCTGGGGGAAGGAACCCTGGGATCTCTTCGCGGTCCACGACATCGGTCCGGACCGGCTCCACCACGCGTTCTGGAAGTACTTCGACGAGAAGCATCCTCGACATGTGGAGGACCCGCAGCTCGGGAAGGTCGCCTCCGAGTTCTACTCCCTCCTCGACGAGGAGATAGGCCGGTTCCTCGACCTTCTCGGGGGGCAGGTACCAGTTCTGATCGTTTCCGACCACGGCAGCCAAGCGATGGAGGGATGCTTCTGCCTCAACGAGTGGCTGATTGACAGGGGGTACCTTCGCCTCAAGAAGCCGGCTGACCACCCAGGCCTACCCTTGGAAGAGGCCGACGTTGACTGGGCCCGTACCGAGGTTTGGGGGGCAGGTGGGTACTACGCCCGCATCTTCCTGAACCTGAAGGGGCGAGAACCCGAGGGGCGCGTCGCCCAGAAGGACGCGGAAGAGCTGGTCAGGCGGCTCCGCCGCGAACTGTCGGAGGTCCGCCGACCGGACGGAACCCCGCTGGGAGTCCGGCTCTTCGCCCCGTCCGAGGTCTACGACGAGGTGCAAGGCGACCCTCCCGACCTGATGGCCTACTTCGGGGACCTCAAGTGGCGGTCCGCGGGAACGGTGGGCCACGGTCGGTGGTTCACGCAGGAGAATGATACGGGACCGGACGACGCGGTCCACTCGTTCGAGGGCGTGTTCTCGTTCTGGGACCCGAGGGCTCCCGGGGGCCGCAGGCTCCCTCCCCAGCCTATCCGTTCGGTGGGACCCTCCCTGTATTCCTACTTCGATCTCCCGGTGCCGCCGTACGTCCGAGGGGAACCCATCCCATTCCGTCGGACCGAGTGAGGAGAGGGCATGTCGCCCCCCACCTGCCCCCGGTGCGGACGACCCGCTAGCCCGGGGGAGGCGTACTGCCCTGCATGCGGAACGCTGCTTCGGCCCCCCGACCCTCAGGGCCTTCCAGAGCCCCTTACCTCCGTTCCTCCGGCCGGCGTTCCGCTCCCCGCGGGGGGCAGATCTAGCTGGAAGGACCTTCCCGACCCATTCGGAGCAAGCCCTGAGGTCATCTTCCAGTGGGACCGGACCCTCGCCCCGCTCGGCGGCGTTCAGGTGGTGGACACGGGTGGAAATCGTCTCGCCCAGTTCCGACACGCGGGCACCGGCCTGCGGGCGAT